>DAIO01000070.1:0-27338 GCA_002498745.1 Methanosaeta sp. UBA533
TCACAGAATCATAGAGGTTTTAAATTCAGAGTTGTTGAATTCTGCGAATTGGTTGAAAGAAGATCCCATAAAGTTGGCGTCTCCCCTAAAGTACGTCCTGTCAAAGGCAGCCTTGGTCGCGAATTGGCTGGAAACGAAGTCAGCATAGTCACAGAATTCGGTCTCTATGAAGCTGGCATGACCTGCGAATTGAGATCCTCTAAGATGTGCAATTGAACTGAACTTGGTCATGCAGAAATCTGCAATTTCGCTAAACTGAGTGCTGACGAAAAATGCCGGCTTGTTGAAAATGACATGGGAAAAATCCGCGGGTCCGTTGAACTGTGACCCTGAGAAATTTCCAGCCCTCATAAACGTGGTGTTTGCAAATGTGACACATCCATTAAAAACGGAATGCTTAAATGATGCATTTTCTAAAAATAATATGCTCTCGAAGCTTACTTTTTCGTGAAATACTGTGTTGTTGAAGTCCACCTTGCCGTCTATAACGGAATTTTTGATCACTATTGAGGAATTGACCTGCTTTGGCTCATTGTATGGCGACATCTTCACTTCAAAGGGGATGCGCAGGATCTGCTTTGCGCTCATACCCAATCGCTCTGATGTTAAATTTCCTTTTATAATAACATTATCATATTCAGCAGGCAAGCCTAGCCTGATTTTAACTAGGATCTCGTCCGCAGCAACCTCTGAAAGCGATTCGCCAAGGGTTATCTTAGGAGTGAAAAGAGACAGAGCAATTCCAAAGAGGATAACGGCCACGGATATTCTCATAGGCTATCTCCTTCCGAATAATCTTTCTGATCCATCCATCGACAATCATCAGTTCCATTCCTCATTCCTCATGACCGTAAACCCGCTTAACAACATATATGCACAGCTATTATTTTCCCTCTGAAATTTATGGATCATAATTGTTCATATCATAATATAAAATTTATATATTCATAGTGTGCGTAATCTGATTATAATAGCCCCCCAACTCCAGATTTAACAGATAAAATGAAAGGTAAGAAGGCTGTCTGATGGACACTTTGCACTTATCTGTTCGTCCCTCCACCTGTATTCATAATCTGAATCATGGAATCAACCGGATAACCCATAGACCTGGAGAAGTTGAACAGCTGCAGGGCGAGGTTGGTGAACTCCTGGCCCAGCGACCCTGCAAGGAGCGACTGCGCCCCGCTGGAGATGTCCATCTCAATCTCTATGTCGCCCTCCAGGATGATCCCCTCCAGGCTCTGAACCTGGTAATCGGATAACGCCTCGTTTATGTCTTTCATTTTCATGGAGCTTTTCTCATCTGCCATTTTGTGTCCTCCTCTTTTGACCATTTCAGCCTTTTAAGTGGGAGATGGAGGTGGTGACGAACCGCAGTTAGCCCCAACCTCCTGATTTGAATGGTTGTGTGGAATTTCTAATCCACTAATTTTGAGTTAATACAAATTAATTTTACTTAAAGTTTGCGGTTAAATAAAAAATGGTATGGAGCTGAGACTCCTCCCACAAGAGCATCTTCAGGGTTTGGGGAAAACAAATACCAGATCGGGAAATTCCATACCTAAGAAATCGGTTATATACTCTTTATACGCCTCTGTCGGATCTGCAGTGAACTCCGGATGGAGCAGCTTGACCCAGTAAAGATATCCTACCACGCTATCCAGCCCCGTCATCAGCTCGTTGCTGATCAAGTATACCCGTTGGTTTTTCACCGCATCGATGCTCTCCCATCCATCGCGGCTTGAGATCTCTTCGATCAACGCCTCGGGCTCATCAGTGCTGTTCCAGCCCCAGTCCAACTCTGAGCTGTAAACGTACTTTATCAAGACCTCTGGATTCTCAGTGATGATCCACTCGCTATCCACATGGGGATAAGCTTCCGACATATTGGCAGCAATGTTCCTGCCGCCGGTCAGTTCAAGCACCAGGCTTCCCTTTGCCCCTTCTCCATATGTCCCAACATCATTCAGACCCTTAAAGCCCGTCTCCAAAAAGACGCTGGGCCTCTCATCCCGGCTCAAATTGTTCACATAATCATCTATCTGCCTTTCATATCCGGAGCGCCACTGAATATACCGGTCCTCTGCCCCATTCGTGCCCAGAATGTAGCTGAGCTTGACCAGCTCCTCCGTCACGAAGTTCGGATCTGTGAACTCCAGGACGACTACGGGTATTCCTGCGGGATCGAGCTTCTCCTCTGCTTCGGATATGGGCGGCCATTTTTCGTAGCTGATTACCAGATCCGGATCAAGGGAAATGGCCGCCTCATAATCCTCTATCTTCCAGCCGCCGACTGATGGCAGATCGGCAAACTCGTAAAAGAAGTAAGTCTTTTCATGAATGGCATTGGAGACGCCGATGACCTTGTCCGTCGCCTTCAAAACCTTGAATGCCTCAGCGGTAAGGCCGCTGGGAACGATGACCCTTTCCACAGGCATATCGATTGAAACCGTCCGGTTGGCAGTATCCTTCAAGATGAGATTCGTTTCTCTGCCTGATACGATGTCCTCGATCTGCGCGATGTCCTCCTGGCCGATACTGCCATCGTTATTGGCATCGGCCAGCTCGCTATATTCCTGCGTGCCATTGATGATCCCTTCAACATAATCGACGTCCCTTTGATCTATGGTATCATCCAGGTTTGCATTGCCGTAGATCTTCAGGGTGAGATCGGATCCGCATGCCAGAATCGGCAGTGAGCACAGCATTAACCATGCCATTAGTATCCTTATGCGTGTCTTACTGAGCATTTCGATCACCATTTTTTGATTAAAGGAAAGATTAATTGATTTAAGTCTTTCTCATCCGGACAAGGCAGCATTTGATTCATTGCCACTCAGTATGACGCACCGGCCCAAGATTTATATACAACTTAATTTGTCTAAAAGCCAATTAATTTGACTAAATGGGAGGTAGTAACGTTGAGAAAAAAGGCTTTGCAGATCCTGATCTCTCTTTTATTGCTCATATCAGTATGCTGCGGAGAGACGGTAACCTTGATCGATTTTACTGGGCATCAGGTCGAGCTGTCCGCTCCCGTAACCAAGACAGTATCTCTCTCAGCCGCTGCTTCTGAGATCCTCTGGGCTCTGGATGGGGGAAAAAGCATGGTCGGACGCAGCACCAGCTCCAACTTTCCCCCAATGATCGAGAACTTAGCCGTCGCGGGAAAGCACTCAAACTCACCGGATTTAGAGCTCATCATGGAGCTTGAACCCGAGCTGGTAATTGCCGATACCATGCTCTCGGAGGAGGACCGGAAGGTGCTCGAGGAGGACGGAATTGCCGTTGTCGTGGAAAGGTTCATAGATCCCCATAGGACGCTCCTGGTCATCGAGAACCTGGGAAGGGCTCTTGGAAAAGAGGAGCGTGCTTCTGAGCTGGCGGGCCAGCTGAAAGGTTATCATGATCTCATAAAGGAGAGAACCTCGGGCATAAATTCGGAGGAGAGACCAACCGTGTTCTTCGAGTGGCTGGGAAAGCCGTATCATTCGGCATCTAACGGCACATCCTATGACAACTTCATCGACTTTGCCGGCGGAGTCAACATCGCAGCCAATGAATCGGTCGATTATCCCGATGTCAGCCCAGAATGGGTGATAGAGAAAGATCCTGATGTCATACTTCACATTCTGGGAAGCTCGAAGGATTATACAGAGGAGGAGCTAGAGCAGTGGAGGGATGAGATCATATCTCGGCCGGAGCTGCAGAATTCAAGGGCGATCAAAGAGGGACGGGTCTACGTTTTAAGCGGTACGGTGGCCACGGGAATTCGCTCTGCGATCGGCGAGCTTTACCTGGCCAAGTGGTTCTATCCCGAATTATTCGAGGACATAGATCCGGGTGCCGAGCATGAGAAGCTCATACAGAAGTTCTACAACATGAAGCTGGAGGGAGGATATGCTTATCCCTCCAATGCCTGAGCTAGCAATGGTAGCACGAAAACAATGTGTGGTGGCATTAATGAGGACAGCCTTTCTGGTTATTATCTACATCGGCCTCCTTTCCATTACTGGAAGCGGAGAAATGGTCACAGTAGTCGATTTTACCGGACACACCGTGAGTGTGGATGCGCCGATAAAAAGCATCGTCTCTCTCGCAGGAGGAGCTTCAGAGATCATCTGTGCTCTGGACGAGGGAGCGAGCCTGGTGGGACGTTCGACCAACTCCGACTTTCCTCCCTATCTGGCCACGGTTGCAGAGGTGGGGAAGAACTCCTATTCGCCCGATATTGAGCTGATATTGGAGCTGGACCCTGATCTGGTAGTTGCCGACACAATGATCTCCGACGGGGATAAGAAGACCCTGGAGGATGCGGGAATACCAGTAATGGAGGAGAAATTCATAGATCCCTCCAGGACGATCCTGGTTATGGAGAACCTGGGTCAGGTTTTAGGAAAAGAAAAGCGAGCTCAAGAGCTCGTAGAATTTATCAAGAATTACCAGGATAAAATCCAGGACCAAGTTGCTGCTCTGCCGGAAGAGGACGTCCAAAAGGTCTTCTTCGAGTGGTATGGAACGCCCTATCATACCGTTTCATCCAGCGGTTCTTATCAGAATTTCATAACATTTGCCGGAGGATTGAATGTTGCCGCTGACCTGGGAAATGAATCGAATTCGTATCCTGACGTGAGCCCCGAGTGGGTAGTACAGATCGACCCAGATATAATCCTTCAGTCGGAGCCCAGCACCAAAAACTACACTGAAGATGAGCTGGCCCAGTTGAGGGATGAGATAATGAGCCGGCCGGAGCTGCAGAGCGCAAAGGCGGTAGAAGACGGACGGGTCTTTGTGATGAGCGGCAAGATCACATCGGGAATACGGGCCATAGTTGGAGAGCTTTACCTGGCCAAATGGCTTCATCCACAACGGTTCGAAGATGTGGACCCTGATGTTGTGCACCGGGAGCTCATAGATAAGTTCTACGGTCTTGAGCTGGAGGGGGCTTACGCCTTTCCCTCATCTTCCTTTTTAGATATGGAGATCGAATGAGAACAACCACACTGTTGATCGTCCTTGCTCTTCTTCTAGCTCCTGCCTTAGCAGAGGAAGAAGAGAAGGTCACGATTACGGACGAAGACGGCCGGAATGTGGCCGTGCCCCTGGACCCCAAAGTCGTCGATCATCGGCAGTATCCTATCCACATGCAAAGCCCAGTACAGGAGGACGGGAATGCCTGCCTCATCCAGCTGCTGTCTCACATCCTCTTTTAGTGGAGGCACTCCCTCTACTACTCTCTTTTACCAAAAAGCCTTCCTCCGTTTCATGAACAGATACAGAAAGAATGGCACTCCCATAAAGGCGGTCATGATCCCCACCGGCAAAATGACCGGAGCCATGATGGTCCTGGCCACCGTGTCCGCACCCAATAGCAGCAGGGCACCGAAAAGCCCTGATGCCGGAAGCAGGAACCTGTGATCTCCCGATATAACCATCCTGGTAATATGAGGAGCCACCAGGCCGATGAAGCCGATGGTGCCGGTAAAGCAGATCACGCTGGCGGTGATCAGAGCGGCCAGCATCATTCCCGAGACCCTTACCAGCTCTACATTGACCCCCAGGCTCTTGGCCGTCTCGTCTCCGGCCCCCAGGGTGTTGATGTCCCAGGAGAGCCGCATCAAAATCAACGAACAGAGCACCGTCACCAGGGCGATTATGCCCACCTTGTCCCAGGAGGAGCGACCGAGGCTGCCCATCATCCAGAAGACCACCTCGTGAACCTGCTCTGCATGGCCCACATACTGCAGAAACGAGGTCATGGCACTGAAGAGGTACATGATGGCGATGCCCGCCAGGACCATGGTCTCCGGGCTGATCCCACGGTACTTGGCCAGGCCGTAGACCGCTAAAGAGGCCATTATGGTGAAGATGAAGGCATTGCCGACGATCAGATACTCGCCGCCGATGAAACCTGCTCCGAGAATTATCGCCAGCGATGCCCCAAAGGAGGCAGCAGAAGCGATTCCCAGAGTAAAAGGACTGGCCAGAGGATTTTTGAGAATGCCCTGCATGGCTGCTCCTGCAATGGCCAGCCCCATTCCTGCAAAAATGGCCAATATCACCCGGTGCAGCCTCAGCTTCCAGACGATAGTATCCAAGAAGTCTGTGGTTTGAAAGTAGTCAGGAAAGAACCTGGCCAGTATGCAGGAGTAAACCTGAAACGGA
The DNA here is from genome assembly GCA_002498745.1 of Methanosaeta sp. UBA533. Lineage (GTDB taxonomy): Archaea > Halobacteriota > Methanosarcinia > Methanotrichales > Methanotrichaceae > Methanothrix. The sequence goes on from DAIO01000070.1 coordinate 6,166, forward strand.
GTGATATGGGCCGAGCCAAGCGTCACTGCGACCCCTGCCAGAGCTATTATTCCCAGCAGCGCAGCGACCAAGACCAGGAATTTGCGTTTCAGGAATCTAGCGTACTCATCCTTAAGATCCAGTTCCGGCAAGGCTATAGCAGCATGAGATCTCTCCATTTAAAGCACCACATCTTGCTCTCTAGAAGGCTTCCTCTTGGTTTGGCTTGCCAGGCGATGGAGCGGTGCTGTTGCGCCATTCCCATCCATCCGGGATCCGGGCAATGGAGACATCCTCTGTTGCGGCATCATACTCTTTTTCGTCCACCAGGTCTCCAGTGGGATCATACAGCATTATAGCGTCACCCTCATTTCCCTGATATACACCGCTCTCAGAGACGAATATGACCAGGAATTCTCCAGGGCCTATCACAGTCCCATTGGGGATCGAGTACTCTGTGGGCGTCGACCGGAAAACCTTATCCCGGAGAGCATATCCGCTAACATCCACTGACTCGTTTCCGGAATTGTAAAGCTCTATGAATTCATCATCCATTCCCCCAACCTGTCCATTGCCGTTCCAATCCTTGGCTGGATTGGCCAGCATCTCATTTATCAGCACATCAGCACCGGCCAGGTTTACCAGCATGAGCATCGATAGCAGATGTATTGAATATCTCAATTTAAGGCCTCCTAAAATATATTTTATGATTAATTATTTAAATTTGGCAAAGGCTTCCTTGGTATGCCCAACGAATATCTCGACAATGCCGTCGTTCTCGCCCATTCCCAAGAGATTGTAGTCGATCTCGAATCCTTCCTTCTCCAGCATGCTCTTCCAGGATTCGGACTCATTGCTGGTGAGATCGTTTAAAGCGTGATCTCCTGCCACGACCATGAAGGGGATCAATCTCGCCTTCTTCACGCCCGATTCATTCAGGCTGGCCAGCACCTCATCGTAGCCCGGATATCCCTCCACTGTGCCCAGGAAGACGTTCTTGTGATCCTCTGCCAGGATGTTGGCCATCTGGGAGTAGGCGCTGTTTGCCGAATGCTCGGTTCCGTGCCCCATGAAGATCACGGCCATCTGCCCGGCATCTCTGGGGTTGGAATGAGGAGTTCTCTCCGTTCCAGTGGTATTCTGCTCAAACTGGCTGGCAAGAGCTCTGGAGACGTTGTGGTAATCCTCTAAATTCATGAGCAGGGGCTCGCCCAGGACCAGATTCCGAAAGCCGAACTTTCCCTCAATCCCCCTTATGCTCTCTACGATGTTGGCCAGGTCGTGGAACTCCTCGCCAGGTATCACATGTAGCGACTGGACTACAACATCAGTATAACCTTCATCGTTGAGATGAGCAAGAGCGGTGAGAGGATTATCTATGGTGACATTATCCCTATCCAGCAGCTTTCTCCGGATAAAGTCTGAGGTGAAAGCGATCCTTACCTCTGCCTGGGGAAATTCCTCTCGATAGACCCTCTCTATGTTCTCGTAGGCTGCCTGAGCCTCAGGATAGCTGGTGCCGAATACCACCAGAAGTATAGCCGGATCTTCCTTGGCAGGCCTGTCCATGGCCCCGTATGAAGGAACCACAAACGCCACGGCGATCAATGCCGCCAATCCTAATGCTATCTTTCTCATATGACGCACCTATTCAAATAAAGTTTATTTAAGACAAGAGAATTGGTTATAACATAAAAAAGTTGCGCTGAATTGATCCGATACAAATTTTTCAAATTGTGAAAAAATGTCGTTCAGGGAGATGGAATGGAGACCGACTACTGGCAAGAGAGCGGCCAGATGGTCTGCGTGCCTGAAAATGCCACTGATGATGTATTATCCTGTAAAATAAACAATAAAACTTAAATTATAATAAATACAGTCTGAGCCTGACTAAGGCTTAGACTGCAGCTTCTCGATCTGAGCACGAACCGCTTTGAGCTCTTCCTCCAGATTCCTAACTACTGCCTCCAGATAGTCTCTCTCTTCCTCCGGGGCCACCTCCGGGGCAGGCTGGCGAAAGGGATCGACTGGAATGTACCCATAACCCCTCCCATAGCCCATGCCGAAACCGCGGCCGTATCCTATCCGGCGACACCAGGGATTGTAATATCCTGCTGCTCTATTCCCGCGGGAGCCCAACCACCAGGGTCCCGTGCAATCTCCCCATGGCATATATTTTACACCTCAATTGTTCTTTGGACTTATATCGGGCTGGCCATGCAATGCTAGCAGGCATGTCCTTTGCCCGAGTAATAGTAACTTATGAGAGAATATATTTAAATTTTTCGGTGCCGCAAGGTTCAAATACAGTTTATAGAATAGCTATACTCTATGAGTCCCTGTCGTGGAAGAAGAAGGGGCCGGCGCTGGATATCAGAGGTTCCTCTGGTAAGGAGCTTCTTGCCTGAGGGCTGCCCCAGAGTGGAGGCCGTTTCCATAACCTTGGAGGAGTTGGAGACGGTGCGTCTGGTGGACCTCCTGGACCTAGACCAGGAGGAAGCAGCATTCTATATGGGAATATCCAGGAAAGCTTTCTGGAATGACCTGATGAATGCCAGAAGGAAGATAGCTGCAGCCCTGGTCTACGGCATGGGCCTGAGAATCGAGGGAGGAAGCTTTGCCCTGCGAGGAGAGGAGGCATCAACAACCGGGGAGTCCCAAGAGCACCTGAAGGAGATGGCGCTGATGGAAAGGGAGATCGCCCTCCTTGGGTCGAGGCTGGAACACCTCAGCAGCAGAGTGGCCTCCCTGAAGGGCGAAGAGATGGCCGATTCTGGGCCAGCGTCGAAGCCAAGATCGATCTTGAAAGAGGCCGATCAGTGAAACTGCGGCGGCGCACCCCGCTGCAAGCAGACGGGGCATCCGAGGCGCCGCCGCATGAAATTGGAACCAGGTTAAACGGATCCAAACCCAAGTTGAATACGGATGCCCTTTATCCCAACCGCAGCAAGCTGCGGGGTATTGCGTTTAAAATAATAATTCTCACCTCTGGCCATTAACGCGTCTATGAGATTTAATCCTATTTCTCCAAAGAATTAAATAGAAGCTCTCATAGGCTCTTTATTCTGCTGATGAGAAAGAGATCGAGAATAACCTGGTGTTGACATGAATCCATCCCCCTCAAATAAAAACAGCAATGATAGCTGTGACGGCGTTTGCAGCTCATGCGCCGAGAAAGGAAAGTGCGATGACCCAAAAGCCCAGCAAAATGAGATCGATGACCGACTGAGCAGGATCGGGTACAAGATCGCGATTGCCAGCGGAAAAGGCGGCGTGGGCAAGAGCACGGTTACCGTGAACCTGGCAGCCGCCCTAAGAAGCCTGGGCTATAAGGTGGGAATCCTTGACGGCGATATCACCGGCCCGGATATACCCAAGCTCCTGGGAATCGAAGACCAGAAGCTAGTGGCCGGCCCGTCAGGCCTTGAGCCTGCGGATGCCGGGGGCATCAAGGCCATCTCCATGGCCCTGCTCCTGAAGAGCCGGGACTCGCCCGTGGTCTGGCGGGGCCCCATGAAGATGGCGGCCTTAAAGCAGTTCATAGAAGAGGTCAACTGGGGAGAGCTGGACTTCCTTTTGGTGGACCTGCCCCCAGGAACCAGCGATGAGCCCATTAGCATTGCCCAGCTCATTCCGGGTCTTGACGGGGCGATCGTCGTCACCACCCCGCAAGAGGTAGCGCTCCTGGATTCTCGCAAAGCAGTCAACATGTTCCTGATGATGAATGTGCCCATGCTGGGCATTGTGGAGAACATGAGCGGATTGATCTGCCCCCACTGCGGCCAGAGAATTGAGGTATTCAAGACGGGTGGAGGGGAAGAGGCAGCCAGGGAGTTGGGTGTGCCATTCCTGGGAGCCATCCCCCTGGACACGGAGATTGGAAGCCTGGGAGATATGGGAAAGACCTTCGCCAACAGCAATACTGCAGCCGCCAAGGCATTCGAGGAGATCGTAAAGTCGATTCTGGCCCGTCTAGAAGCCCAGCAAGCGAACTAAAAAAGGAGCTCGGATAGAGGAGAGATGTGTCGGACCATCCTCTTTTCTGGTAGCAATCCTTAATTTTCTTCGGCTCCTCGCTGAATTATATGGGTGAGTTCAGGCGGAGAATATAGCCTCTGTTCCTCTGTGTCTCTGTGGTTGGGTCAATGCATAGCGGTTCACCACAGAGGCAAAAAGATACAGAGAACTGGCGATTCAAGTTCACCCATTCTAATAGCGAGAAGCCTTTTCTTTCTGAGTCACAAGATATTTAATTGATAAAGGCAATTATTATACAGTCGAATAGCATAGATAATTTTCCAGGAGGTTTCGAAAATGGACAAATTTCTGGGCATAGTAGAGGGTGGCAGGTTCTCTATTTTGTTGCCCCGCCCTCAATGCTGCACCGTCAGGCTTACACGAATAATGAAGCCGGCATCCATAGCTGAGGAGTTGGTAGCATCACATGAGATAAATCTGGCTGAATACGAAGGCAAAGCCATTATGGTAACCGGTTCTCTCCCTGAGCACAAGGGATGGCTATACGAGGCCTCAGTGATAGACCAGTCCGGCCCCATATTGACCGAGGTTGTAAAAGAGCTGTTCAGATAGAGCCCGCTTATTCTGGGCTCGCAATCGATATTTCCTATCTTTTTTGGCTTGACTGCAAGGCCCGTCTCCAGCGTAGATTGACCAAAATCATTAAATATTTAGTCGTATTAGCTATTAATTGGGCCTCACGCAGGCGGTGTTGTAGCCAGACACAATCGAATAAAAGCCGGCACAATTTCAAATGCTGAAAGGATCATCCTCCCAGGACAAATGTGTCGGCCCACCCTCCTTAACTGCATCCGCCGTCTGGAAAAGAGCATATCAAGGCACGAGCGAAAATGATACGAAGGAGGGCGCATTTCTTGTCATAGGTGATTATATGCCATATGAAAAGAATAACGTAATTTTAATTTGCATGGCAGCGCTTGCCGCGTGCCTGCTTCTCAGCACTGCATCTGGACAGGGGGATTTCCTGGAAGGGGGATATGTTGCCAGCGGGGATCGTTCCATGGCCGACCCAGGTATATCCGGCATGCTTCAGTGGTTGGATCGGCCAGTCAATCTGCCATGGTACAGCTCCGATTCCAGCTTTTATAAGCAAGCAGCACCAGCTACCACCTTCACTCCCTATAAGGAGTACTATACAGCCCTTGGCTCAGCCGTGGGGACTGCTGCCGGCAGCGGGATCATAAGCAATCCAGCAAGATATGATATCGCAGAGAAATCCCCTTCAAGCGTTTACTATGGTAGCGGTGCAGGATTGCCATTCTCTCAGTACTCAGCCCAAGTGCAATCCCAGACTAACGACCTGTGGATCCAGGGAGAGACCAACTGGACCCAGTATGTGATATGCCCCACAGGAACCTGGTTGCAGCTCATCGCCCACGCCCCGGCTGCGGGAACCGCAGGCTTCTATGAGATGGTGCAGACGGATACCACCAGCTCGAAATTCAGCACATATCAATTCGGCCAGGGCTACAACAGCATGAACTTCCAGGCGAATGAGATCGGAAGGCATATGCTCTACTTCGTGATAGAAAGCCAGCCAAGCAATGTGGTCATCATAGATGTTCTGGCCCAGGCATAAAGGCGGATAATAAGGATAAACAGCGCTGGATAGAGAACAATCAAGTTGATGGCAGATGAGCCTGACTGAGGCTCACCCTCACTTTTATCGACTATCTCCATCCAATCCCAGCCAGCCATCTCTAACAAGTGAATTTATATCTTGAGCGGATATGTTTTTTTCTGATTTGGCAGGCCAGCAGGGATTGCAGATGATGATAGACATTGTATCTCCGGGAACATACACCTACGGCTCCCTGGTCTTGGGCGGGGTGCTGAGGGATAGAGGGCATGATGTTAGGATAACCAGAAAGCTGGAATCCCGAGGTGAATCAGTCCTACTCAGCCTCTTCTCCACCCTTCAGCTCCTCGACCCAAAGATCAGAGATTTTGTGGCTGAAAGAGGGAATGTTTACGTGGGAGGTCCGGTGAGCCTCTGCCCGGAGATGGTCTTGGGTGAGCTGAATCCCAAAGCGGTGGTCAGCGGTGAGGGTGAGGATATAGTGGCCGCACTGGTTGAGAACGGGCCGGAGGGGCTGGCAGGCGTAGCCTATCGTCATCAGGGAGAGATCATAAAGTCGCCCCCAGAGCCCGTCGGCTCCCTGGATCATGTCCTCCCCCTCATACCAGATGACCTGGGCCAGCAGAACGTCCGAGGAGCCAATGTCTACATCGAGACCCACCGAGGATGCCTGGGAAGCTGCACCTTCTGCCAGGTCCCTCGCTTCTTCGGCCGGAGCATAAGAAGCCGGAGCATCGAGAATATCGTGGCCGAGGTAGAAGAGATGAAGCGCCTGGGCGTGAAAAGAGTAGCCATAAGCGGGGGCACTGGATCTCTCTTCGGCTACCGCAATAAGATCAATCGAGAGGCTTTTGTGGAAATGATCCGCTCCCTCTCCCAGATCCTGGGCAGGAGGAATCTATCCGTGCCGGACATGAGGGTGGACCTGGTGGACGAGACCGTGCTGGAGGCGGTGCGCGACTATACCATCGGCTGGGTATTCTTCGGCCTGGAGAGCGGGAGCGACAGGATCCTCAGGGCGATGAGAAAAGGGGTAACGGTGGAGGATAACCTCCGGGCAGTGGAGCTTGCCAAGAGCCTGGGGGTGAAGGTGGGAGGCAGCTTCATTGTTGGCTATCCCGGGGAGACCCGGCAGGACTTTGAGGAAACGATGAGCTTCGTTGAGGAGTCGATGCTGGATGACGTATTTGTGAGCATAGCCGAGCCGATACCTGCAACCCCCCTATCTGCACAGGTCCTGAACATGCCAAAAGACAAGCTGGCTTTGTATCAGGAGCATCGGGGGGAGTATCAGGCCCTCCGGCTCTCCGAGGCGGAAGCGCGCTGCTTTGAGCTGATGCTGCAGGCAGAGAGCTCCAAGCCTATTCCCAGAGCTCTGAGCCAGGAGCTTTATAACGCCTATCTAGACGAGAGCCGGGGCCAGGGCAGGGATATCAAGAGGGTCATCGACCTCCTGGAAAAATACCGGGACGTACTGCCTCAATAGATATTTCAGTTATTTTTTCATTATTTTGTAAATATTTTAGCCATTGAACTTGGCCGAATCAAGACCTGGGCCGACTGAACCTGGACTCCGCTAAACAGCGAAGTCAGTGATAAAAAAGAAAAATGGTGCGTAGGTCGATTGACCTACACAGCGGGCATAACCAAGGATCTCTCGCCTGCAGCGCGGAACTCGCGTGCACCGCCCTTGCCGAAGCAATCGCGGACATTGGTAAAGTCGAAGACCAGACCGGGATTGGCGAAGGTGACCTTGATCAATGGGTTCACGGCGAAGGCGTCCATGCGGCCGGCATGTGCGGCGCTGGTGATGCCTGCGTACTCGCCCTGGTGGCCCACGTTCATGGCGTAGTTCGGGTAGTTGGCACCCCTCAGCTCCAATGGGTTGCCCTCGTCTGACTGGTAGGAGAACACATTGGTCGGACCGCACTGATCCTGCAGGTCGTAGCCGAAGAATCCCAGTCTGCCCCAGGCTTCCTTGTGCAGGAGCATGGAGAGATACCAGCCGGCCAGGCCGATCTGGGAGTGACCCGTGGCGATAGCAGAGGTGATACCGGAAGCGGCTGCCAGAACGGCTGCCCTCTGGGACCCGCCGAAGTGATCCTCAAGCAGAGTGGGGAAGGCCTCGTACTGCTCAATGCCGTACAGAGTGACCTCAGTGGCCAGCTCCTTGGCGACATCGATGGTCGCGGGTGCCTTGGCGAATCCTCCAAACTTGTCGTTGGCGTAGTCTACGCCGTAGTAGGAGAAGTCATCCAGGACATCGTTGGTGTAGGCAGCAGTGGCGTACTGGGTGAAACCGACACCGCCGGACATGTAGCTTCCCAGCCAGATCTGATCATAGAACATGGAGCCTGCTGCGACCACGTTCAAGGATACATATACTGGATCCTGGGGCTTGACCCTGGAGGTCTGGACCATATCGGACATGAAGCCGAAGGAGATACCGCCGGGGTTGTTGGGTCCGCGAGCGCGCCTTGCGGGCAGCATATCGGACATCTGCAGGACTGCAGCGTGCTTGGCAGCATAGGCCAGGTCAGCCACAGCGGCCTCACCGGCGCACATGTTGTAGGCATCGATGAAGGTCATACACAGCTGCATGGCGCTCCATCTGGATGTGGTGCCGCCGTCGCAGGTCCTGACTACGATGGTCGGGACATGGATGGCCTGCCAGGTGGTCTTGCCGATAGCGGCCTTGAGGGTCTCAGCCTGATCCTCGGGGAACATCTTGTTGATGTCGATCTTGTACTGGTCATCGATCTCATCGGCCAGGGCATCGTCACCGGAGAAGACACGAACGTTGCAATCATCTACCAGGCCAGGGTGGGTCTCCACCATGTGCTCCTGAACCACAGCTGCGCCGGGCATGGCGTGGTTGAGGATCTCCAGGTAGTTGTTGATGGTCTCAGGTGTGACTTCCTTGCCCAACCTCTTCTGCAGCACCTCATGGGCCATATCCAGGCCGACCACAATGGTCCTCCTGATATCATCCCAGAACTGCTGCATGGCGGGGTTGTTGACGAAGTGCAGGTCGTCGCCCTCTACCACATACTCAGTGGAGGAGAGCTTGTAGGGCACGAGCTGCCTCTGTCCGAGAGGAATGCCGCCAGCGTGGACATAGGGGTTGTAGCCGGTCATGCCGCGCTTGCCCTCGAGCTTCTTGGCGTACTCCATGAACTCCCGCTTGCGGGCGTTCTGTTCAGGGCCCAGTCTCTTGTACTCGACCTTCTGGCTGGCCAGATCAAAATCCTTTCCGAACTTCTTGTTCAGAGCTTTTACGAATAGCTTCTTAGTGTGCTTAACTGCCATTTAAATCACCCCTCTTACTCCGGCCTGTAGCCCCACTTGCTTCTGCGCTCCCACATATGGTGGGTCATCTCGACGGCCTCGTCGTATTTTCTGGCGCCGACCTTTCCACCCATGGGTGCACCATCGAACCTGAAGATGGTGGTTCTCTTCTTGGCCTCGGCCTCGGACATGGGCTTGCCCAGGTTGATCTTCTTATCCAGGGGGATACCTACCTGGTCCTTGACAGCGTAGACGTTTCCGTCTTTGCCCAGCTCGGTTCTGGCCAGCATATCGAACTGCATGCCGTTCTCTTCCAGCCTCAGGGAGTGGCCGTGCACAGTGCAGCCCCTCATGGAACAGAGGGCTACATCGGTCATCTCGCTATCGTACTGGGCCTTGGTGTAATCCTCAATATCTCTCTCTCTGGCCTCGATGATCTGTCTGCCGGAAAGGGTGCCTGGATCGCAGCCCTTGCAGTTGATTGCTCCCCAATAGGACCTGAAGTAGGGGATAGAGGGGGCGAAGTACATGGAGTCTGTCCACTGAGAGTACCTGACGCGGTCACCAGCAGCAGCGCCTGCGGTGGGTGCCACGAGCTGCCTTACGGGGCAGTCTGGCTCGCCCATCTCTTTGAGGGGTGGGTGAGTGCTGGAGTAATCGGCGCCGGGGGCTCTGTGGCCCATGACGGCTACGACGTCCGCCTCAGGGATATCTCTGAGCTTCTCGACATTGCCGGACATGTGCTTCCTTCTGTTGATGCCAACAGAGGTGCTTCCGGGATAAAATTGTGGTGTGTATGCCATAATTATCTCTCCTCATCTTCTATAGTCACTTTAACTTCAGACAGAATGGCCAGCTTATCTTTCCTGGCCTTGGGATCGATCAGCCCCAGGATTCTCTTGTCCTCCACATCGCCATATTTGGCATAGTCCGAAAGAGTGGGACTGTTGCGGAAGAACCTGCCGCGTTTGATCTGAAAGGAAAAGGGAAGCGCTCGCTCACACGCCGCCTCGAGGCCGGGAATAAATTTTTCGCTCTCCAACTCCAGCCTCACCCTTCCAACCTTCACGCCTAGCTCGAAAGCCTGTCCAGCCACCTCTATCAGCAGATCTTTGTTCTCATCGATGGGGGTGCCTTTGCCGGGACCATAGGGAATTGTCCGGGGCAGGTTGGGACCATGGATCATTATCCTGGTTATTCCCCCATTCTCATAGATAGCGTTCAGCAGCTTCTGGGCCGTAGCAGGCATGAGATATCTCTGTGGTGTTATCTCGACCTGTATCGATTCCGTGTCTGATGGAGTGACCATTTATTCCGCCTTATACAGCCTCCGCAACCGATACGATCGGCTCACGGAATTCCTTGATCTCTCCGTATATGGCGCCTACCAGTCCGGATGTCATCTCAGGAGTGAACATCTGGGTGCCAGCATCCAGTGCTACTGCTGCAGCCACGCAGGGTATGGCAAATCCTCTGGAGTGCCTGGTTACCACGTGGTTGCCGTTGAATACACCGGGGCCGCCGCCGCCATAGATGGAGTGGCTGAAGAACGAGAAGCCCACAGCAGTTCCCATTACCCTGCCGAAGTCGCATCCGGGCAAGGCGGTCTCTTTCTCGATGATATCGTTGAAGTAAAGCAGTGTTGAGGACACAGCCTGGGCGCCTCTGAGGGAGCCGCAGTTGACCATGGTGGCCGCCAGGACGCCTGCTGCGGTGTAGGCATTCCACTTGGATACATCGTTGGCCTCATACATGACGTAGCCAGAGGGAAGCTTCTTGCCGGCCTTGATGACCTTGTCCTCAAGGGCCTTGCCCACTATGCTCTGCACTACAGTGCCGATGGTTCCAGTCTTGCCGTTCGCCTTGACGGTCTCATAGACCATGTTGTTGGCGTTCAGGCCCTGGTATGCCATGCCCAGGAGCTGATGACGCTCGAATATGCCCATGGAATTGCCCATCTCCATCTCACCGATCTGCTCGTAGATAGAGGCAAGAGCTGCGGCGTTCATGGCGTTCCTCTTGGTGATCATTGCCAGGTGGTTGGCCATGACGTTCCTGAGTGCGAATCCCAGACCCTCATCGTTCTGGGGGATATTCAGAACAGAAGCTACATTTCCGCCGTTCATGCCCACAGTCTGCGGGTACTCGCCCCAGACGGAGGCGTGGACCATTGGAGCCTCGACGATGCCTACCTTGAACTGCTGGATCAGAGCCTCGACTGTGGCCGATGCGGCACCGGTCAATCCCACGACGAACTCAGAGGCAGCGTTGACCCTTGCTGTGGGGACCTGGACGAGCAACTGCTTGCCGCCACCCATAATCTGGACATTGGTGTCGTCGCCGGGGGCAACCTGGAGCAGGGATTTGATCTTCTCAGCCAGGGCACCAGCATTGGCAACAACATCGTAGTTAAGCTCCCGTCCCTTGATCTGCCTGCGACCTCCGGCTACCTTTCCAGTCTTCAAGGCGCCTTCGATGCCGGCCAGGTTGACGGCTACAGTTCGCTTTGTGAGAGAAATAAGTCTCTGCATGGCCGCGTTCTTGAGAGGGCTGACGGCGCTCAGGTCGACGTCGCTCTTCAAAAGAACTCCGCGGTCGCTATATAGGTCTATCTTATCAGACACGTTCTTTATCCTCCTTTACCTTTTTAGCAGCAAGATCGAAACGAAGGATGACGCTGGAGCGATGGCATGACCGCCAAGTCTAAAAGGTATCATACCCAGCATCCTCGCAGTTCGTTACAATCTCCCGCCTCATTCCCCATTGCATCATTGATACTTAAAGGTTTTGCGTGGCATTATTATTACTTATTATATTATATGAATCTGTGGACTTTGAGTGGATATAAACGAAAAATTTTTTAATTTATTTTTTATTAAAATATATCTCTTTAATTGTGCAACTCTATGCTTCTTGACATGTGGCCCCTCCAAGGCATTCACAAGAAACCTTTCCTCTTTTCTTATATCGCGATTGCTGGTAGTGGTGATCCGATGAAGGAATATTATTTCAGCTAATGATAAATAGATATATGCTTTTAAAATAATTGATATAAGTTCAATTTCGGATCGGCATTCGAATTGATCTTCATGATAGAGGATACCGCCGGTCAAAAGCGATTTTATTGATGTATGTCAAAATAATAAAAGTTAAAATTTGTAGAATAATCATGTCAGTTAGATTAATAAACTTCATTATTAGATAATATACACAATACCAGATTACGAAAATCTCAGATTCAGAATGATAGGAATAAAAGCTCACCTGATGATAACGATTGACCGATTCGGAGCGATTTTTTACAGAAAAATTTAAATCGATGCCATGTTTTGCCTTTGAGGAATGCATCTCATAATAGCGGAGAAGCACGATGCTGCAAAAAGGATTGCCCATATCCTATCGGGGGATAAGCCCCGACCTTACCGGATAGGAGGGGTTGAGGCCTTCAAGTTCGATGATAAGGTGGTGATGGGCCTCTCCGGCCACATCGTGGGAGTGGATTATCCTCCTGGATACAACAACTGGCAGAAGGTGGATTGCAAAGACCTGATCAGGGCGGAGATAGTCGTCCGTCCCATCAATGACAAGATAGTAAATGCGCTGCGCTCCCTGGGAAAAGAAGCCGACCGCATAACTGTGGCCACGGACTACGATCGGGAGGGAGAGCTCATCGGGGTGGAAGCCCTGAAGATCGCAAAGGAGGCAAACCCCCGTCTTATGGAGGACCGGGTCCGCTACAGCGCTATCGTCAAGGATGAGATCCTCAAGGCCTTCAAGAACGCTGGTAAGGTGGACTACGATCTGGCAGCCTCTGGAGAGGCCAGACAGATCATAGACCTGGTCTGGGGAGCGGCCTTAACCCGATATATATCTCTCACCTCCGGTCGGCTGGGCAAAGAGTTCCTCTCAGTGGGGAGGGTCCAATCACCCACCCTGGCCCTGATCGTCGATCGAGAGAAGGAGATCCAGTCCTTCGTCTCCAAACCATACTGGGAGATATATGCTGACCTGGAACGTGATCTGCGCGTCCAGCATGCCCGGGGCCGCATCTGGGAGAAGGACGAGGTTGACGGTATTGTGGCCCGTCTGGGCCCGGTGGGCATCATCCGCTCCATTGAGACAAAGCCGCGCGTCGAGAAGCCCCCCGCCCCCTTTGACACAACCAGCTTCATCTCCGCGGCCAGTGGAATCGGCTTTTCAGCGGCCAATGCCATGCGGATAGCCGAATGGCTCTATGTCAACGGATTCATATCCTACCCCAGGACGGACAATACCGTCTATCCCCCATCCATTGACCTGGTCGCACTCACCCGTCTGTTTACCAGGGGCGAATTCTCCAAAGAAGCGGAAAAGCTCCTCGGAGGAAAGATGGTGCCCACCCGGGGCAAGAGGTCGACCACAGATCATCCTCCTATCTACCCCACCGCTCCTGTCAATAAGAGCGAGCTGAAGGAGGAGCAGTGGAGGATCTATGAGCTGGTGGTGCGCCGCTTCTTCGCCACCTTAGCCGAACCCTGTGTCTGGGATGCAACCAGCCTCAAGGTGGACATAGGTCCCGAGCCCTTCCGGGCAAACGGAGCGCGGCTGGTGGAACCGGGCTGGAGGTACTACTATCCCTACAGCAAAGCAGAAGAGCGCATCCTGCCCGCCCTGAAAGAGGGCGAACGCCTCCGGGTCCTGGGCCACAGCGTCGAGGCCAAGGAGACTCAGCCACCGGCCAGATACGGCCAGGGAAAGCTGATCAAGCTGATGGACGAGCTGGGCCTGGGCACCAAGTCCACCCGCCATGATATCATCAGCAAGCTCTATGCCCGCGCTTATGTGCAGGGCAATCCCATGCGGCCCACTAACACCGCTTATGCAGTGGTGGACACCCTGCAAAAATACGCTCCCACCATCACCAAACCGGAGATGACCCAGACCCTGGAGAAGGATATGACCCAGATCTCCGAGCAGAAGATCAAGGAGGATGAGGTGATAGAGGAGTCAAGGGTCATGCTCACCAGTGTCTTCGACGAGCTGAGCTGCAACCAGGAGGGAATTGGCCAGTCTCTCAAGGACGGCCTGCGTACGGACAAGATCGTGGGGACCTGCGAGAAGTGCGGCTCCGAGCTGATAATCAGGCGCGGCCACCGGGGATCGCGCTTTATCGGCTGCTCCGGCTATCCGGAATGCAGATTCACCCTCCCCCTTCCCAGGTCGGGGGCGGTAGTGGTAACGGATAAGGTCTGTGAGAAGCACGGCATGTTTCATATACGCATCATAAACAAGGGCAAGAGGCCCTGGGATCTGGGCTGCCCACACTGCAACTTCTTGGACTGGCAGGCGAAGAAGGCTCTGGAGTTGGCGGAGGGCAAGGAGAGCGGGGAAGGAAAAGGGGCAAAAGCGCGGCCCGCCAAGAGGGCGGCAGGGGCCAAAGTTGCCAAGAAGGCCAGCGGGCCATCCAATGCTAAGGGCGATGGGCTCGCCGGATTGCCGGGTGTGGGCCCCAAGACCCTGGAAAAGCTGGCAACGGCAGGGATCAAGACATCTGGAGAGCTGGCAGGTGCCAATGCCAGGAGCCTCGCCGCCAAGACCGGCCTGTCCGAGAAGAAGATCGCCGCCTGGAAGAGCGCTGCCAAAGCCCTGAGCTGAGACGGCTCTGTCTCCCTTATCACTTTTTTTGCGGCTTTCAAAGATATGAGATTCAGGAAATGTCGAGAAGGCCATAGTTGCCAGCATGGGCCTGGCCGGATTTGAACCGGCGGCCACTCGGTTATGAGCCGAGCGCTCTAACCGGACTAAGCTACAGGCCCAGAGGAATGCGCCGCCAACAGGGCTCGAACCTGTGACATTCTGGTTGCTGCTTATTCAATTAACAGCCAGACACTCTACCATCTGAGTTATGGCGGCTCGACCACCACCCTGGATGCACAATGATTTAAGCCTTTTGATTAGAGAGGATATCTCATGCGCGTCCTGAAGAGAGATTTGCGTGGCGAGGAGGGCGAGATCGCCCTTCTTCCCGAGTCACTGGATGACCTGTGGCACCTGCGCCACCTGGTGGAGAGGGGAGACCTGGTATTCGCCCTGAGCCACAGGAAGGTTCCAGCAATAGCAGACAAGGCCCGGCCGGAGAAGATGGAGAGAATGACGGTACGCCTGGGCGTCAAGGTAGAGGATGTAGAGTTTCATATGTACTCCAACTGGCTGCGGCTGCACGGACGCATAATATCGGGCATGGATGTGGGATCGTACCACACCCTGAATATCGAGGTGGGAACGGACCTGTCCATACTCAAGTACCACTGGAGGCCGGACCTCCTGGCGCGCATAGATGATGCGGTGAAAGAATCGCAACGGCCCAAGGTGGTGCTGGCCCTGGTGGAGGAGGGAGAGGCCACCATAGGCCTTCTCCGCCAGTTCGGAGTGCAGATGGCAGCAGAGATTCGCATGAGCAGCGGCAAAGGGAGCGGCGAGGACACCCGGGCCTCGTTTATGAGAGGGGTGGCCGAGGCCATAGATAACGCCGCCCAGGGGGGAGCGGACGTGATCCTCGCTGGCCCGGGATTTGCCAAGGACGACCTGAAGAAGGTGATAGACTCCTCTCACCCCGACCTGGCGGGGAGGATCGCCATGGACGATGCCTCCTCAATTGGCAGATCGGGCTTCCAGGAGGTGCTCCGCCGGGGAGCGGTGAAAAGCGTCCTTGAGTCCAGCCGCATAGCCAGGGAGGCAAAGCTGATCGAGGAGCTATTCAGGGAGATCGCTACGGACGGCAAAGCGGCCTACGGCATCGCCGAGGTGCAGAAGGCGATGAATTACGGAGCCATAGAGAGCCTGCTGGTCTTGGATGAACTCGCCCGCCGGTGCGATGTGGACGATATCATGCGCCAGGTAGGCGATTCCCGCGGCAAGGTGATCATATTCAGCTCTGAGTTTGAGCCAGGGGATAGGCTGGCCTCTTTGGGCGGAGTGGCGGCATTGCTCAGGTTCAAGATCGCATGACCAGATGCTGCAAATGTCCTATGCCTGCCATAATCTATCAGAAGTACTCAGGAATGCATCTATGCCAATCCCACTTTGATGATGACGTCCACCGCAAGGTAAGGGAGAACCTCCGCCAGACCGGGATCTTTGCCCACAGCCTGAGACTGGCTCTGGCCATGGATGGAGGAAAGGGCAGCGCAGTTATGGCCAATATCATAAAGGACCTGTTCGCGAGGCGAAGGGATATCGACCTCGCCCTCCTGATCCTCGATGACCACGGCCCTGGCGCGAAGGCGGCCAGGATCGCCTCCCAGCAGCTAGGGCTGCGCGTGTCCATCAAAGCTCTGCCTGTATCGCTCCTGAATGATAGGGAGGCGAGCGATCCAGCCCCAGATCCAATCAGCTTTGCTCAAAAGATGAGGATGATGACCGGACTCGCGCGGGAGATGGGAGCGGACGCTATTGCCACCGGCCATGACCTGGACGATGTGGCCACGGAGGTATTCATAAGCTATCTGGAAGGGGATATCAGTGGGCTGCAATATGGACGGCAGGAGACGAGGCCGGAGGGATATGAGCAGGGAATGATCCCCACCATCCAGCCATTGCGGCGAATACCCGGCAAGGAGGTCCGGCTCTATGCCCTCCAGCATGGTCTGTGCTTTGCCGAGATAGGGATAGAGGACGGGCTGCATAGAGAGGCAAGGCAAGAGCTCTGCCGATTTGACTCCCGCCATCCGGGAACGAAGTATTCCCTGTTGCGCAGCCTGGAGAAGCTGGATAGAGAGAGATCGGATCGATCTGGATCCCAGAGGAGCAAAGCCTTTAAGTGATGATGAAAAACAACCGAGAGGTGTGCCTCGGTAGCTCAGCTGGTCCAGAGCGATTGACTTGTAATCAATAGGTCGCGTGTTCGAATCACGCTCGGGGCTTTTCTTTGAAATTTTTGGAGTGGAGCAAATAAGGATTTAATCCTAAAATAATTAAGAAGACAAGGAAAAACAATCGAGCCTGATTTCCCCTTCCGATCAGAGGGGGCCTATCCTTCCCCTGGATAAAATAGATAGGCTTGGCCCAAATTTTGCGAGCCGCCTTTCAATCCAGGGATATCGATATTGGGCAGAAATATCGACTCAAGCCTTCTTCGTCCTTCTCACATCCAGTCTGGTCTTGCACCTGGGACAGGCCTTAGGTCGGCTCACCCGCGTCTCCCATGCGTAATGGCATTTAGGGCATTTCATTTGTTTCATATTAATACAGTTGTAATAAGAGTATTAATAACTTTCGATAGTATATGATTATCCCTATTATGGCCGCAAGCGCAAAGCCTATAATTGAATAGAGAGGGAAAAGATAGAATTTCATGCACGAGATTTTGGAGATCCTTTACGAAAACGCCAAGGCAACACCTTCCGAGATCGCAGCGCTGCTGGGCAAATCCGAGGAGGAGGTGGCCCGGGAGATCAAAGAGATGGAGGATGCAGGCATAATANNTTCGCCGTCCTGGAGCTGAAGGTAGCTCTGCAGAGAAAGACGGGCTACGATGCAGTGGCAGAGAGGATCGCCAGGTTCTCGGAGGTGGAGTCAGTGCGGCTGATCTCCGGAGGCCACGACCTGTCCGTTACCGTGCGGGGCAAATCCATGAAGGATATCGCCTATTTTGTGGCGGAGAAGATCGCCCCCCTGGATGGTGTCCAGTCCACCTGCACCCATTTCATACTCAAGAGCTATAAGGAGCATGGGGCTATCCTCACTGAGCAGCCCAAGCCCGAGAGACTGGTGATAACTCCATGAAGCAGCAGACAAAAAAGCAGCGCCTCAAGAATGTTCTCCCCTGGAATGCAAAAGATCACATCAATCAGTCGGTAAGGGATATGCCTCCCTCCGGGATACGCAAGTTCTTCGACCTGGTAAGCGAGATGAAAGGAGCGATCTCACTGGGAGTGGGCGAGCCCGACTTCGTCACTCCCTGGCATGTGCGCGAGGCCTGCATCTACTCACTGGAACTGGGAAACACCCATTACACATCCAATAAAGGCATGCCCGAGTTGAGGGAGGCCATCTGTCAGGAGGTCAGCAGGGATATGGGGATCGACTTCGACTGCAATGAGGAGATCCTCATCACCACTGGAGTGAGCGAGGCGGTGGACCTGGCCTTCCGGGCGACTCTGAACCCCGGCGAGGAAGCAGTGGTGCACGAGCCCTGTTATGTGGCATACACCCCGGACATCATCCTGGCCGGTGGAGTGCCAAAGACGGTCCCCACCCGGCTGGAGAATGAGTTTCGAGTCCAGGCGGAGGATGTCGCCAGGGCGGTGACCGGGAAGACCCGCAGCCTTCTCTTGAGCTATCCCAACAATCCCACCGGAGCTATAATGACCCGCTCGGACCTGGAGGACCTGGCGGATGTGGTTGTGGAAAACGACCTGATAGTGATATCCGATGAGGTCTATGCAGAATTATCCTATTCAGGGAGCCACACCAGCTTCGCCCAGCTGGAGGGGATGAAGGAGAGGACCATCATCTTAAACGGCCTCTCCAAGTCGCATGCCATGACCGGCTGGCGAATAGGCTATGCGATGGGAGACCCGGCGCTGGTCGGTGCGATGACCAAGATCCATCAATACACCATGCTCTGCGCCCCCACCATGGCCCAGGTGGCAGCCCTCGAAGCCATGCAATCGGGCAAGGATGAGATGCTGCACATGAGGCATGAGTACGACCTGCGCAGACGTCTTTTCGTCTCAGGATTAAACCGCATTGGCCTGGACTGCTTCGAGCCCAAGGGGGCATTTTATGCCTTCCCCTCAGTCCAGAGGTTCGGCCTCTCATCTGAGGAGTTTGCGGAAAAGCTATTATACGAGCAGAAGGTGGCGGTAGTCCCGGGCAATGTCTTCGGCGAGAGCGGAGAGGGATTCTTGCGCTGCAGCTATGCTACCAGCAGAGAGGAGCTGATAGAGGCGCTGGACCGGATGGAGATATTCATCAAGAGCCTATGAGGGAAAAAGATATGCTCAAAGCCACCCTTCGATCGGAGAAGACCGACCGCCTGGCAGGAGGCCTGGCCGCCTTAGGGCTCAGTCCCAATGCCTGGACCCTAATCTCCCTGGTGCCGGCGCTGGCAGGCCTGGCGGCCCTGGTTATGCACCAGCTCGCCCTGGGCCTGGCCATGTTCGCCCTATCTGCTTTCATCGATATTGTGGACGGGACGGTTGCCCGGGTCACCAATCAGGTCAGCGACAAAGGGGCTTATATCGATGGGGTGGTTGACCGGTATGTGGAGCTGATGCTCTACCTGGGGCTGCTCATTTATGTGGGCCGGGGGGAGTTTCTCGGCCTTCCCAATGAGGCCTGGATTGTGATCCTGGTATTCGGCGGGCTCATGACCAGCTTTGTCCGGGCCTATGCCGACCACCGGGGGATTGTGAAAGACCCGGGGGAGCTGAAGAGGATGGGAGGGCTCTTAGAGAGGCTGGAGAGGCTCATGCTGCTCTATTTCGGGATGCTTCTGGGCCTGTTTGACATCCAGTGGCTGATGGCGGTCATAGCTTTGACCGCATTGCTGGCCAATGCTACCGCCCTGCAGAGAATCCGGTTTGCCCTGAGAGCAAAATCCTAGCCTCAAAGCCAATGCTTTGAAGACTATTCAATGCGGACTGCTACTGCTCCAGCTCTTCCTGATAATCATCCTTTCCGCCATCCGCGCCGGGCAGATCCAGCTGGTCTTGGCTTTGCTCACCAGCTCGATTCTTGGTCGTAATCCTAAAATGAGTTGAAGATTCTGGAACTCGATTACCGATTGCGGTCTCTCGGACACGCCCGAGAGAGGACATTCTGGGCAAATCAGCATTCAATAAGGCCTAATTCTACGGCAGGCCTAAATACCAACCCATAATAGATTCACAACCAAATCTTTCTGCCCCATGATTATTCTTAAATTCTAAGAGCGCCACGATTCATTGATGAAATACTCAGTCATCCTAGAACCTCAAGAAGAGGGTGGATTCACTGCCCGCTGCCTGGAGCTTCCGGGAGCAATCAGCCAGGGAGAGACAAAGACAGAAGCTCTGGAGAATGTCAAAGATGCCATCCGTTTAATTCTGGAAGTCTTCCGCGAAGATCTGGAAAACCTGAATCATGGCAAATCAGAGGTTCTCAAGGTAGAGCTTGCCGATGTCTAAGCTTCCGGTCCTATCCGGAGAGGGGCTGATAAAAATTCTGGTGCGAGAAGGATTCACGGTTAGGAGACAGTCTGGAAGCCATGTAGTGATGCAAAAGGCAGAACGAGTCTTTGCCGTTCCTCTCCATAAAGAGCTGAAGAAAGGGACCCTAAATGCTATTTTGAAGCAGGCAGGGCTAGAGATCGAAGACCTGAAAAAATAATTAAAAAATTATTTTCTCGCCGCCATCTCCAGCACCTTGACCGCCTGCGCTCCCGCCTCCATGATCTCCAGGTTCTTGGGTATGAGCTTGGGCTTCTTGGCAAAGGTAACGCGGAAGGCGTTCCCATAGGCATCTTTCGGCATACCCAGGTTTCCGGCCTGCATCAGAGCCCCCAGCATGGCGGTGTTGGCGGCCATACTGGCCCCCTTGTCCGCAGCGATCTCAGTTGCTGGTACGGATATGGCTTTTACCCCTTCCGGAGCCTGGAACTGGCCGGCCAGAGAGTCGTATAAGATCACACCCCCTTTCCTGACAGTAGGGGCGAATTTCTCCAGGGATGGGCGGTTGAAGGCCACCAGCACATCGGGATGGTCCACCACCGGCGAGCCGATGGGCACTCCTGAGATGATCACCGAGCAGTTGGATGTCCCGCCCCTCTGCTCGGGCCCGTAATCCGGATACCAGGAGACGAACCGACCGCACCCGAAGGCCGCCTGGGCCAGGGCCAGCCCCATGCTGAGCACCCCCTGCCCGCCGAACCCAGCGATCTTCACCCCTTTGGGCACGAACTCCGGGTCATTCTCGAACTGGACGCATACATTATCCTCGCAGCCGAAGATCCTGTCCAGAGACTGCAGGGTGTAGTCGCTGTTCGGCCTGACGATGGGCTCTGCTTCAGCTGACCTGTCCCGGAACCTCTTCAAAGGAAACTCCTTTTCCATCTGCTCGTTGATGAACCGGGCGCATCCCCGGGCATCCATCCTCAGAATGGTGGGACAGGGGCTGAGCAGCTCCACAAAGGCATAGCCTTTTTTATCACGCTGAATCTCCAGCGCCCGTCTCACCGCCCTCCTGGCCTTTCGAATGTGCTCGATATCAGAGAGGCTCGCCCTCTCGATGAACACCGGGGCGCTGAGGGTATCCAGGATCTCGCAGA
>DAIO01000033.1:0-8515 GCA_002498745.1 Methanosaeta sp. UBA533
GAATGCTGTGGATCGATCGGGCGCATCAACGGGTCAATGCTCAGTGGATCGGCATTTGGATCGATATAGGTCTTAACATTATCCTGGCCGGAGATAGCTCTCGACTCGCCTGGCATGAGGAAGATATCGCTTCCCAGTGGATCGTAAGCCTGAGCTTGCACGAAGAAACTGGCCATCAGACAGATCATCAGGGCCCCACGGGCCAGAGGATATTTTGTTTTCATCTTAATCAAAACCCCCAATTCATCTTAAGAAATAAAAAATTCGCCTTCTAAAGCTGCCCCTCCAGGCCCTTCCACATCTCTTCGATCGCCTCGGCCACCGGTCCTCCGATCTCCACCACGGCCAGAGCTTTGACCATGGCATCGATGACCGAGGTATGATAGGGCAGCCTTCCCGCGATCTTCACCCCCCTCTTCCCGCACAGCTCCTCGATCTGCCTCGCAGCTTCGGGGTTGAGGTCATACTTGTTGATGCAGACCGTGGTCTTTATGCCGAAGTGGCCGGCCACATCCAGGAGCCTCACCAGATCGTGCTCCCCGGTGACGGTGGGCTCGGTCACCACTAATGCCAGGTCGACTCCGGTCAATGATGCTATCACCGGACAGCCTATGCCCGGTGAGCCGTCTATGAGGATCAGGTCCAGGTTCTTCTCTGCCGCCAGGTCGCGAGCCATCTCCCTGACCATGGCCACCAGCTTTCCTGATGCCTCCTCCCCGGGATACAGCTCGGCATGGACCATGGGACCAAATCGGGTCTGGGAGATATAGGCCTCCCCGGCCTGGATATCTCTCATCTCGACTGCGTCCTCAGGACAGACCAGTTGGCATACCCCGCAGCCCTCGCAGAGGGGAGTTTCAACCTCAAAATCGCTTATGGCACCGAAGCGACAGGCATCCTGGCAGATCCCGCATTGGATGCATTTCTCTTTATCTATGAATGCCCTCTTGATGCCATAGAACTCCCGCCTTTCCAGGATCTCGGGACAGAGGATGAGGTGCAGGTCAGGTGCGTCCACATCGCAGTCGGCAAAGACTGCCTTTCCTCGGGCGAGGGCAGCCAATGAGGCGATGATCGAGGTCTTACCGGTTCCGCCTTTCCCGCTAACTATAGCGACCTGCTTCATAATATCATCTCCTCAATTCTCTTCGCCAATTCGACAAACCTCTCCTTCCACTCCGGCATATGAAGGACGAATATCTCTCCCCGGGAATAGATCTCAGCTATCTTCCGGTCCAGAGGAATCTCCATCAGAAGGGGTATCTTCTTCTCCTCGAGGTATTGGTAGAGCTTCCGATCACCCACACCACTCTTGTTGACCAGCACCGCCTGGGGGATTTTCATCTTGTCCAGCACCCTCAAGGCGATGTCCAGGTCGTACAGACCAAAGGGGGTGGGCTCGGTGACCAGCAGGCAGAAGTCGCTCCCCCGCACCGACTCCACCATGGAGCAGGAGGTGCCTGGAGGGCAATCGACGATCACCGTATCGCCCTGGGCCTTCTCTTTTACCGCTTTGATGAGTGGAGTGGTCCTGGCCTCGCCTAATGCCAGCTCTCCCCAGATGATATCCATGCCATCGGAACGGGCGTGAAATATCTCCCCCACAGAGCGTGAGCCTTCGCTTATGGCCTTCTCAAGACATACTATGCTGCAGGCCCCGCAACCGTGGCAGAGCTCGGGAAAGATCAGCACCGTACCAGGGAGCACGGCTAGGGCATGATAAGCGCAGACTTCACTGCATTTGCCGCAATGAGTGCACTTCTCTTCATCTATCACCGGCACAGCAACCTGGCAGCTCTCTTTCTCCAGAAGGGTCCTGTCCGGAAAGAAAAGGTAGCTATTGGGCTCTTCAACATCGCAATCGGCGATTGTGATCCTCCCTCCCCTCTGGGAATGGAGGGAGGTGGCAAGCGAGGTCGTAACTAGGGTCTTGCCAGTGCCGCCCTTGCCGCTAGCTATGGATAGCTTCAACTCATCCCCTCGAATTCAAAGACTAATGCTTATGGTCCTGACAGGCGTTATCAGGGCTGGCTCGGCTCAGCACATCCTCATGCCAGTCATCGATGGCATCCTTGACTGTGCCTGTAGCTCCTACGAACACATCTATGCCCGCCTCGCTGAAGGCCATGACCGCCTTGGGACCCAGGCCGCCTACAATCAGCACCTGGACGCCCTCGGCAAATATGGTCTCTGTGGGCAAGCCCGTCCCGCCCATGTGCTCCGATACATTGGGCAGTACGCGGATCTCGTTGTTGTTCAGGTCCACCACGGTGAAGGTGGGAGCCCGTCCAAAATGCTGGCAGATGGCCTCATCCAGGCCGGTATTGCCCATGGTGGGAACGCAGACCTTCATTAAAACTGCCCTCCTCTGCCGGCTCCCTGGCCGCTACCCTGGCCGCCTCCTCTTCCTCTGCCCTGACCGCCGCCCCTTCCAGCGCCGCCACCTCGTCCCATGCCCTGGCCGCCCTGGCCCATACCGGCATGTGCGGGTACGGATGCATCAGCGATCTTTGTAAGCTCGCCCCGCTTGAACTTCTCTACCACTTCTCTGACGCTACCCGCTCCCTGGTACTGATAAACATCGATCTTGGCTGCTGAGAGGGTCTGCATAGCATTGGGGCCGACGTTTCCGGTGATAAGAGCTGCTGCTCCCTGCCTGGCTATCTCCTGAGCGGCCTGTATGCCGGCGCCGCTGGTTGCATTGACATTAGAGTTAACAATTGAGTTCTCGCTCATGCTGTCTGTATCTACAATCACAAAAAATGGACAGCGCCCAAACCTGGGGTCCATGGGAGCATCAAGGCCTGATGCCCCTGCAGTAACACATACCTTCATTAAACCTCACTGATTCTGATTTTTCGAACACATCATGCTCTAATTCTGGCCGTTCTGCTCCTGCCGACAAATGTCGATAATGGGGGAAGAGCAATTACTCTTATATGCGATATTGTATTTAAAGATTTGTACTATTCCCTCCTGCCTCCAATAGACCGGCCACCAGCTCTTCCAGAGTCTCGACATCCGTCTGCGCCGTCTCCACCCCCGCTTCCGCAAATGCATAGCCTGGTCCCTTGCCCTCCAGGCTCTCTCGAGAGAATACGACATCTGGCTTGAAGCCCAGAAGGAACTGGGCCACCTTCAGGCCCTTGCCCTTGCTCAGATCCTTATGGGGATTGGCCACGATCTCCTGGCGGAGCAGCTTCATCTCCTCGAAATCCATCTCCATCAGGGCGAAATAAGCAGATTCGCCAAAGTGCTTGCTCAGCGTTCCCCGCATATCTGCCAGAGGAGCAGCATATCTGCGACGGCTCTCTACAATGGGCTCATAATGAATCTGCACCCGGTCCACCTGAGGGATCTCCTTTCGGATTCTGGACTCGATCCTCTCGCTGGCCAGGTGGGCTCTCTTCAGATCGGCTACCCTGAGGGTCAGATTGGCCTGGACGAAGAGATAACGTCCGGAGTTCCTGGCCATCAGCTCTTTGATGGATACAACCTCAGGAGCCTCCAGAATCAGGGCTCGAATCCTCTCCAGAGTCGGTACGTCCACTGAGGCATCCAGGAGGACGCGCATGCCGGAGACCAGGATCCCCCATCCCTCCTTGATGATCGCCAATGCGATGATCACAGCCGCAATTCTGTCCAGAGGAAACGAGACCGTCTGGGCGATCAGGGCCAGGAAGACAAGGGAGGATGTTAGCACATCGGCCTTGTGCTGTACCCCATCAGCAATCAGGCTGGGCGAGCCGGTCCTCTCTCCCACTTTGATCTGGAAGCTCCCGAATAGATAGGGAAGAGGAATTATCGCTGCCACGGCATAGAGCACCCATCCCTGATAATTGATGGGCATAGCCTCCCCTCGCACCGCCTCCAGGACGATCTCATAAGCGGTAAGAAACAGCAGAAAGGAGATGGCGATGGATGCCAGGTTCTCCACCTTGTAAAGCCCCAGGGGGAAGCTCTCGCTCTTCCTCTCGGAGATCTTCACCCCCAGGATCAGGGCCAGCGAGGCCATAACATCCACCGTGGAGTGAATGGCATCCGCTCGCAAGGCCAGGCTCCCGGACAGGGCGGAGAGAGTGAGCTTGGCCGTCACCAGGGCCAGGTTGAAGAGCAGAGAGTAGAGGGCTACTCTCAGCACGGAAGGGGCCTGGACGGGATCTATTTCGCGGCTAGCTTGCCCAGATGCCATAGATCCTTTGCAGTAGCTTCAGGCTTCCATTATGCTGCGGTACTCCTCCTCCGATAGGTACTGAGGAGTGTACTCGACCCTCTGCCTTTCCAGGTTATTGACAAATGCCCGGAGATGGTTCTCCGATCCGCGCAATAAATTGGCATACACGAGAAGTATGTCCTCTTTATCCGTTTGCGCCATATATTCCTCTAGATCGAGGATATCTATCTCCTCTATCGCTGCCCCCGCCATGAGGGCGTCACTGACCGAAGTGCTTCCCTGGGCCAGCAGATCATTGTAGAGGTCCTGCAGGGTTTCATTGGCAAACTCGCCCCCTCCCATCCTGGGATCCGGCAGGGAATACCTATCAAGAAGCCTTTTTACGGCTGCCTGATGAGTTAGCTCTGCCCTTCCGATGTTCTCGAAGACGCGCATATCCCACATTTCATCCAGTGCCGAATAGACGTCGGCAGCCAGCTTCTCCTCCTCGATCATAAACAGCAGGCCATCGACCTCTGCACGGGTAAGCTCTCCGGATGGCTCTCCTGCCAGGGCCAGAACCAGAG
Source organism: Methanosaeta sp. UBA533 (assembly GCA_002498745.1). GTDB lineage: Archaea > Halobacteriota > Methanosarcinia > Methanotrichales > Methanotrichaceae > Methanothrix. The sequence continues at coordinate 4,741 of DAIO01000033.1, forward strand.
CGCTCTCATTCACCTCGCCGCTCGAGCTTTCGCCATCAGAGATCAAAAGATCCTGATCGGACGCATTTGCCCAGATCGAGGCTGCAAAGAGCAGCAGACATAGGCTGCACAGGAATATCCTTTTCATTTCCATTCACCATCAGTCTTTATTATCCGTATAGGATTTATAGTGATTCCATCAAGACCAATCCCGCCATCATCACCAAAAACCCGGCGATAAGCCCTATGTTTGTGGTATGCTCGCCCCCATATCGGTTGGCTATGGGAATGAGCTCGTCAAAGCTGAGGAATACCATGATTCCCGCGACCATTGAGGTGGCAGCTGCCAATAGCCAGTCGTTTAGGAATGGATAGAGGATCAGGATGGCCAGAACCGCTCCCAGGGGCTCAGTCATTCCCGCAGCAAAGGAGATCAGACAGGATTTCCTCCGGTCGGATGTGGCGCAGTAAATGGGAATGCTGCAGGCCAGGCCTTCAGGGATGTTATGGATGGCGATGGCAATGGCCACAGGCACCCCCAGCCGCAGGTCGGCCAGGGAGACCAGGGCCACGGTCATTCCCTCAGGCAGGTTATGAATGGCGATGCCGATGGTGGTCATAATCCCGCTCCGGTAGAGCCTGTCGCATTGGGAGTCCACCTGGCCGTCCATGTGAATATGGGGAATGAGGTGGTCGAGCAGATAGATCAGCACCAGACCCATCAGAAAGAAGAGATTGGCATAGCCGAAGCCCAAGACGATCCTGGAGCTGCAGAAGAGGTCCACAAAGCCCACGTAGATCATCACTCCGGCAGCAAAGCCCAGGCTCAGCGAGAGGTAGCGCATGTCGGGCCGGGGGATGAAATATGAGATCAGGCTTCCTATTCCCGTGGCCAGGCCGGCGAACAGGGTCAGGGCCAGGGCGATGAGGATATTACCTTCCACAGTAGATCTATGGCGAGAATATATTTCAATTTGCTGCCTGGACCGAATGGAGGTTTCATCCATTGGGATTGTACGGGTTCGGAGCTGCTGGAAAGGGGGTTTGGATGATGGCGATCTAGTCTGCTGCGGCCTCATCTGGAGCAATGACAGGACCTAACATGGTGGTGTAGCCGGGGAAGGGAAGACAGAAAAGGGTGACTAGCATCGCATTTTTCATTGATCTTGCGTCTTGAAGGCTTTCTGTTCTCCTGGCGGTCTGGATCATCAGGATAACAGGAGACCTCATCGATGACCAGAGGCAAGATGAACGCCTCGATATTTCGCTCCCCCAGTGGAGCGGGAGGAGCGATTGGGATGGCCGCATAAAGTGAATCCATAAGGATTAAATCCCAATAAAGCACATTGAAATCAATATGTTCTCCGAGTACATCCAGGCAGCCTTAGATAGAGCCGAATACGATACACTGGAAGACGGCTCTTTTGTAGCTACAGTTACTGGACTTCAGGGAGTTATTGCAGTGGGCAACTCTTTTGAAGAGTGCCGCAAGGACCTCATAGAAGTCATTGAGGAATGGATTGTCGCCCGGATACAGTGGGGGTATCCGATTCCGTCTATTGCTGGCCACACCATAGAATCCTCAAAGGAGCCAATCGCGGTTGTCGACTAAACTTGTGCCTATCACACGGCGGGAACTGATCAGACGATTGGCGAGGCTCGGGTATGCAGGCCCTTATCCCGGCAAAAAGCATTTTCATATGGTGAAGGACGGCGTCTTCGTCATGATCCCAAATCCGCATCACGGCGAAGAGATCAGTGTTAAGCTCCTACTCATTGTCCTGAAAGAAGCGGGAATAAGCAGAGAAGATTGGCTTTCTGCAGATTGATATCATTTCAAGCTTCGACTTATTGTTAGGCTGCTCGCGCGTGTGTGAGCGCTCGGGCGGCTGCGAGCAAAGGCGCGGGGGCACGCGTGGCGGCAAAGGGGGGTGTGATCGGCTGGATGGCGGCGAATTCCGTAGCAGATTGTTCCTAGCTCTTGGGCAGCATGAAGGACTGGAATTGAGGTATGATATTATAGACTCCGGTCTAAATTGCAAATATCGAAGCTCTCAATCATCCTTGGGCCCGATTTACAGTAGTGAAGATGTCGCCAGAGCCGCTTTCAGAGCCACGGCTCGCCGAGGGGGATGGTGCGAGCGGCCCCGGACCAGGGAGAGGAAGATCCTGCTGCCGCCCATCGCTGGTGGCGATGGCCTTGACAAGTAGCATCCACGCGGTCGTCATCGGCGAGCATCAGGAGCGCGGGTCTTGGGGATATCGTAGCTTGACCCGTGCAGCATGATGCATTTTCTGCAAGCCCCGTGGCGTATACGTCCAGGCGGGTCATCGCCGCCATCCCTGCGTCCGCCAGGGATGCGAGCGCCTTCTCCACCACCTCAGGTCTCACCAATGCCATAGCGTCTTCATTCTGTCCTCACCTACGGGTTTGCTATTGTCCTGACGCCGAATCCTCGTTCTTCTTAGAGCTCTGCTACCGCCTGGGATACGGTCCTCCGGCGATGATCCTGATCTCAAGGACCAGGTCTTGGGGGAGTGAATTCAACTCTGATGCCGGTATATCCAGATATTTGAGAAGAGATAGGAAGAAGTATGATCCACGCCATTGTAAGGAGATCACGTGCTTCTGGAGTCTTCAGAATGAAGCAAAGCAGGCAGATAAATTTGGCTTATGGTATCTCAATCCTACCTCGTTTGGCCTTCAACCAATAACTATTTCGTGTTGGACTAAGAAACCGAACCATCATTGAGAGAGATTGTGGAATTGGAGCGATTCTGCAGAGAAGTTTGAAGTGGATATCAGGAGGCCTGATAGTATGATTAGTGAAAATCAGCTTGATGGCTGGGTGCGTGCTAATTCCAGGGATGCACAGGGTATAATCGTCGAGCTGATTTACCGCCTAGTGGCAGCTTCATGCCCAAGACCAAAAAGGCGACGTTTTCCTCTTAGCGATAGTATTGGGCAGCCAGGACCAGATGGTGAACTTGACACTGAAATCGACTTTGATCCGTTTGTGCCTGAAGGGGTATCTTATTGGGAGATTGGGGCTGGAGGGAATGCAGGAAGAAAAGCAACAGATGATTATAGAGATTTAACTAAGGCAACGCCTGAAGAAATTCGGCGAGAGTCTACATTTATCTTTGTCACACCGCTATCTGGAATGAGCGGCTGGGGATATACGTGGAAGAAAAGTAAGCAGGCTGTATGGATTGAGAAAAGGCGTAAACTTAATGAGTGGAAGGATATTCGGGTAATTGATGGAACAAAATTGATTGACTGGCTGAAGCAATATCCATCGGTCGAACAATGGCTTGCTCGGAAGATGGGACAGCCGGCGCAAATAGAGACACTTGAACAGCGTTGGGATATCTTAAGAGAAATCGGCTCTCCACCGCCCCTAATTCCAGATGTATTTCTAGCAAATCGTGAGGGAGCATGCGCCAAAGTCAAAGAAGTATTTAGCGATAAAATATACCGGCTAAGATTGGATACCTATTATCCAGATCAAGTAGTGGATTTCATTGCTGCGTGTGCTGATACTTTAGACAAAAATGCAGATTTAGATGTTGTTGGGCGCTGTTTAATCATTTCATGTGCCGACGCATGGGATGCAGTATCTGCTCTGTACGATCCGCACATTCTGATTGCTGATTTTGATCTCGATAACGACAATGGAACAAAACTACTTGAAAAAGCTCGTAGAAGACGTCATTCCGTAATATTTCGAGGGCTGCCTGGAGGTATTCCAGATCCAAGCAGAGCACCTCTTCATGCGTCTTCGGTTAAGACCAC
>DAIO01000032.1:0-11769 GCA_002498745.1 Methanosaeta sp. UBA533
CAGTTGAAGTGGTCTAGCGGCTGGGGTGAATGCATAGATCCTTCTGTTTCAAGCGCACCAAAGGCATTGAGAGATGGCGGCGAGCGCAGGGAGGCACCTCATAAAACCCGGTCTCAAGATCACGGGCCCGATTCTCTATTTCGCGAGAGGATGATCTGGTCTTGCAGCGACGACAGCGGTAGCCCTGGCCTTTGCCCGCAGACTCCATCCTTCTATGGCATTGAGGGCATAATGGAGCTGCTAGCACCCTTTCAGGAGCAAGATGGAGAATGTTGATCTTCTCCAGGTTCAGCGTTCCATCCCGCACCGAACCGAAGACCTCCAGCTCATCCCCCGGCCGGAGCTCTTTTATGATATTTCGGAAGTTCTTGGTGGGCTCGAAGGCTGCGCACTCAATCCTGCCCCTTCCATTCAGCTCCACCCCCCCATTTTGAAGGGTCAAGAATACGTGTCCACCAGCGATCGCCCTGGCCGTCCCGGCGACGAAACCGTGCAGACGGTAGCTCTGGCTATCTTTTGTCCGGCCTATCTGGCCTTCGAGGATATGGGCATCTGTGCCCTGGTTGGTCTGATAGAGCACATACCTCTCCACCGGCTCAGATCTTATGGTCTCAAATGCCGTTTTAATGGCCACTGGATCCGAGCCTCTTATGCCGAAGAGGACTGGATCAGCAGAATGGGGCGCGAATACCACTCTATGGTTATGATGGTCCACAGTATCCCAGGTCTGGGGATAAGTGAGCCTGTCCGCTTCCCATACGGTGGCGGGATCTATGAACCTGGGCGTGCCCCACTGGCTGCGCTGCCGATAGGCTATCAGCTCATAGGTCCAGTCCGGCAGGTCTGCCCCCACCGCAGCCAGAGCGCCGATCAGACCCCTTCCCTTCTTGAAGCCCCGGTACCATATCCCCTCTTCGTCCAGAAGTGATCTCGCGGCATCTATTGAGAGGATCTCCGTGACCGCAGAGCGATAGAAGGCCCTCATCCTCTCCGTCACCTCCTCTGCGATCACCAGTCCGGGATTGGTGTTGGACCCGGAGAAGTCGGAAAGCTCGAGAAGCGTCTGGAGGGCGATTCTCTTCACCATATCCGGTCGGCTGCTCTTAAGGCTGAAGGCGAGGGCAGCATTGCCCCGGGTCTTATAGCGGGCGCAGGGGTTGAGGCGGATGAGCCTGGGCAGGCCCTCGATCTCCCCCCAAGAAGCGAGCCTCTCCATGAGCACCCCGGCCAGATAAGTGGTACACAGGCCTCGTTCAGAATCGGTATCATCTATTCCAATAAACATGGTCAAGCTTAAATAGCGGTCAAACGGACATATATAATGATGGATAAGGAGCTTCTTGCCGCGCATGTGGAGGAGGTTTTGAGAGAGGCAGGATTCTCTACCTCTGACCGCTGCTATCTCCGTCCCAGGAGCTTCGACCTGGCAGCCAGAAGAGACGATCAGTTCCTGTTTTTGAAGATCCTCTCCAATATCGACGGCCTGAATGAGAGGACGGCCCTGGAGATCAGGCGTCTGGCCAAGCACCTATTAGCCAGCCCCATACTGGTCGGAGAGAAGACCCGCGACCAGTACCTGGAGAGGGGAGCGGTCTACTTCCGCTATGGCATTCCCACTCTCAGCCTGTTCACCCTGGCAGACTGCCTGCTGGAAGGGGCCTTGCCCCTGGTCTATGCAGCGCACGGCGGGCTTTATGTGCGCATCGATGGAGACCGGATGAGACAGATCCGGCTGGCACGAGGCATATCTTTGGGGGCCCTGGCCACAGAGCTTGGCGTCTCCCGCAGGACCATTAGCAAGTACGAGGTCGAGGACATGGACACCTCGGTTGATGTGGCTTTGAAGCTGGAGGAGATCTTCAATGAGGAGCTGATCGAGCCGGTAGACCCCTTCCAGACCGAGGCGGTGGCAGAGGTGAAGGGGCCGGTGACGGACAACATCCTGCGCCTGCTGCTGGAGATCGGTTTTGAGGTGGTTCCCACCGCCCAGGCGCCATTCAATGCCATAACCAGGGAAGGAAAACTGGTGGTCCTCACGGGCGTGGGCAAGTTCTCCCAGAGCATAATCAAGAAGGCCCGGCTGATGAGCAGTCTCTCCTCTGTCGCCCGCACCAAGTCTGTGGTGATAGTGGACGGTGAGACAAAGCTGGAGTGCATAGAGGAGACCGTCCTCATAGAGAAAAGGGAGCTTGAGGACATCGACGAAACCCGGGATTTTGAGGATCTGGTGGCGGAAAAGAAGAGCAAATAGGCCTTAAATCATCCAAGGCATACATTCATCTATTTCCTGTCCAGAATTGCATTCTGGAGGCATTGTGCTCTCATGAGATCGCTCAAGGACAGAATCAGGGAATCGGGACGGGTATTCGTATTTGGCATTGCTGGGGACAGTGGCTCGGGTAAGACCACCATCTCCCGGGGCATTAGAAGGATCCTGGGGGAAGATATGGTGGCCACCTTCTCCATGGACGACTACCACTCTTTGGACAGAAGGCAGAGAAAGGAGAGAAACATCACCCCCTTGCACCCCGATGCCAATCAGTTCGACCTTTTGGCTGAGCATCTGGAAGCCCTGCGAAGAAATGAGAGAATAGACAAACCGGTCTATGACCACCGCACCGGAGAGATCTCAGGGACGGTCCCCTTCGGCCCGGCGCCGGTGATAATCGTAGAGGGCCTTCATCCCCTCTTCACCGAGCGGCTGAGAAGCCAGATCGACTTCAAGATATTCGTGGATCCCTCCCGGTCGGTGAAAAGGCTGTGGAAGATCAGGAGAGATGTGGGCGAGCGGGGCTATGAGACAGGACAGGTGATGGCAGAGATTCTGCAGCGCGAGCCGGACTACAAGCTCTATGTGGACATCCAGAAGATCTATGCCCAGATTGTGATCAAGATTCGGGATTCCCGTTTTCATCCTTCTCTCCTCGATTCCCAGTCCACCCTGGACTGGTACTCGGTGCGGCTGATCATGGATATAATGGAGCATCCCGTATCCGAGGTGGGCATGAACATAGATCTCTCCAAGATACTGCGCCGATCGGAGCATGAGTTTTCCATTGAGTTTCAGAGGGATGACTACTACGGAAAAAGGGTAGGGATGATGACCATGGACGGGGAGATTCATCAGTCCATGATCTCTGAACTGGAGAAGAAGCTGGGAGAGTCCCTGGGAACAGACGGCATGATAAGCGACCGAAGGGAAGAATACGTCAATGCCATCGGCCTGGCCCAGCTCATCTTAACCTGGAACTGCGTAGAGAAGCTGGACTATCTCCTCCGGGAAGAGGGCTATTAGAGGCTTACTCAGCCTCTTTTCTTGAGCTCCTTTTCTATCTCCGCTCCCGCCACGGTCAGCCCCCAGATGCCATTCTCCTCACTGACCAGATCCCGTTCTGCCATCTCAGCCAGGATCTTCTTGACCGACGGGGCGGGGATATGGGTGACCTTGGCCACCTTATCTGACTCCATCTTCCCCTTGGAGCCCAGGATCTGGACAATCCTTTCACGCTGCTTGTTTCCCATGATGAAACCCATAATTGAATCCATGTCATCTGCCATATTTTGCACCTCTTTTCTGCGTTAGCTTTATTAGCTGTACACCTCAATGTTAAAAGTGGCGGGCAGTCCGGGTGGTTCGGCGTCACCTATAACCCGAAATCGTCGATACGCGGGGGGCGAAGCTGACGGAAGACCTCGGGCGCTGTGCGTTCAGTCCAGCTGCCGACTATGATTCTCCGTCCTGTAGGGATAGCACCGGTCCATGGGTCCTTCTGAGGAATGGCCCGTGTACCATAATTGCAGGAACCGGTTCAGGCCCGGAAGGGAGCAGACCCACTGCGGGTAACTGTCGCTTATAGGTATAAGGGGAGGAGGAGGCATCGGGATTAACTGGCGCACGAGCCTGGGGGCAACCGCCGGCGTGCTCGCCGTTTAATGCTGCCCTGAAAACATTCATATATAGCTCTGCATAATGATTCGATCTGTTTGATACCATAACTGGCAATTCCATGCGCTCTGCAATCTTCTTCGACCTCACCCAAACCCTGCTTGAAAAGGTGAACGGTCAGTACTATCTCTACAGCGATGCACTGGATACCCTGAAAGGTCTGCGTGAGCGCGGCTACCGGCTGGGGCTGATCTCCAACCTGTCTGAAGGGGTAACAGTCGACGAGGTGCACACCTTCCTGGCGGAATGCAGCATCGCCTCGTTCATAGATCTCAATCTTATCATCCTCTCCTCTGAGCACCCAGAGAATATCAAAAAGCCAGACAAACGAATATTCGATCGGGCACTGGGAAAGAGCGGACTGGTGAAAGCAGAGAATATGGCCATATTTGTGACCGAGGAGCATGAGCACATCCTTGCCGCCCGGAGCTATGGCTGGAGGGCGATACTGAAGCGAAACTGGGGTGAATGCCAGCCGGAAGATGGTGAATGCGTCACCAGCCTGACTGAACTGCTCAGCTTGCTGTGATAAGGCAGATTTGGCTCTTCAACCGCTCGACCTGAACTCAGAGGCCAAAGCTCCGGTTGATTATCCAGTAAACGTTATTGAGCGATGCTTCAGATCCACCGGAGAACCTTCGCCTCCCTTGGCATTGCCTCCGGGACCTCCTTTGGATAGCCGAAGATCAGCGGGGCCATGAGCTCGTGGTCCTCAGGAATTCCGATCTGGGCCAGAGATTCCGGAACATGGTTCAAGTGATCGGCAAATCCGATGAAGCAGCTTCCCAGCCCCTCCTGGAAGGCGAAGAGAAACATGTTCTGCGCAGCCAGGCCGCAGTCTAAGAAATTCACCACCCTCCACAGAGGATTGGGACTTTTTTTAACGCTGATGAAATTAAAAAAATGGGATTTAAGCCTCGGACGGGATTCGAACCCGCGACCTCGTCCTTACCAAGGACGCGCTATACCGGGCTAAGCTATCGAGGCGCCAAGAGCCCCTTGTGCTCGCCCTTCATGAATCTTTCGGTCTGAATGAGGAAAACGAGGAGGAATAAAGTTTTCAGCAAAATTGACAAGCAAACCATGACCTATGGCCACCCTTGCTCAACGGCTTTGCTCAATGGCCTGCTCATAGACCTTTTCTGTACTCTCGGCTATGTGATCCCAGGAGAACTCGCTCTCTATCCTGGTCCAACCGGCCCGGGCCAGGTGTTTCATCTCTTTCGGATTGCTGATAATCCGGTTTATGCACCAGGCTATGGACTCGGGCTGGATATAAGCCAGCAGGCCATCCTGGAAGTTGTTGATTATGCTCACCGCATCAGTGGCCACTACCGGCTTGCAGGCATCCCATGCCTCCAGCACGACCACTCCAAATGGCTCATTGCGAGAGGGAACGCACATCATATCGCAGGCATTGATCAGCATCTGCTTATCGGCGCCGGAGGTGTACCCCAGGAACCGGCAGGAATCAGCGACGCCCAGATAGCGAGCCTTTTGCTCGCATTCCGATCTCATGCCACCCTCACCTATGAAGACGAAGCAGACATCAGGTCTATTTCTCAGCACATGAGGTATGGCCTCTACCAGGAGGTCTGGACCCTTCTGGACGCTCATCCTGCCGCAGAAGAGCACCACAGGGGCCAGGGGATGGATGCCGTACTTCTCCTTGATCCGGCCAGCGTCTACGCCTCTCCTCATTTTGCCCACGATAATGCCATTTGGAATGATGGGAATCTTGTCCTTGGGCAGGCTGTAGATCTGCATCAGCTCGTCCTGCATCCTTCTGGTGGTCACAATAACCTTAGCCGCTTCATAGCATCCCAGCCACTCTCGATGAGATATCTCCTCGGATATGCCGTATCCAAAGGTGTTCCCGTTCCTTCCCCATTCAGTGCTGTGCATGGTCAGCAGGAAGGGAAGATGATAGTCGCTCTTTATTCGGGTCAGGGCGAGGACGGGATGCCAGTCATGGCCGTGCACTACATCGAAGTTGCCGAAGAGCTGCTGCACCGCACCGAAACGATGATAGAGGGCATCGCACATCCGGTTCATCTGATCGACGATATCTCCATGGTCATCTACATCAGCCCGCTGGTAGTGCACCCCGTTTATCTTGTCATAGGACTCAAAGTCCCCTCTGCGGGTAAAAATATGGACCTCATGGCCCCGCCTGGCCAGCGCTTCCGATAGCTCTGAGACATGAGGGGCAACGCCACCTACTTTTATTGAATATAGACTCTCCCAGGAGAGCATTCCAATTCGCATCTATTCACCATTCATCCCCAAAGGATGCCAAATTATTATCAGTACGACCATTTTTTTGCTGTCGTTTCTTATTGTTTGCCTGTTTAAAAGCATTTCAGGCTGATCTAATCCTTAAATCACTTAAGTCCGATAATTCATTAATCTTTCGGCGGCAGGCAGAAATTTCTCAATTCTGCTGCTGCCAATTCCGGGGGAACGGGGTTCACATATATGCCTGAACTCCTCTCAAAGCCTGCTATCCTGGAGACTATGGGCTGGATCCTGATGTTGAAGTGATACTCTTTTGGAAGCTGGAAGATCATCAGGTTGTAGGGTGGATCGTCCAGGGTGGAATAGAGGATCCGAAGGAGTTCTGCCAGTATACTGGCCAGGCTTTTTTGTTCTTCGTCCCTCAAATCCGTCAGGTTTCCCAAATGCCTTTTAGGAAGAATCCAGGTCTCATAGGGCATAAGAGAGTAGAAGGGTGCAAATAGGATCCAGTGATCGTTTTCATTGATGAGCCGGCATGACGCACTCTCTCGGTCCACGATATTGCAGTAAGGGCAGAAGGATGACCTGGATATGGCCTCCTCTTCTCTCTTCATCTGCGGGGGCAGAAAGGGAAGGGTGATGAGCTGAGAATGGCTGTGGGATAGCGAGGCCCCCGATTCCTTGCCCCAGTTTTTGAAGATGGTGATATATTTCACATCCTCATGGGTGGAATAGTGTCGGTAACGATCGGTGAAGGCCGAAACGAGCATATCCAGGTGTTTTTTGCCGAAATCCCTCGGATTTTTGCGGTGGTCTCTCGAATCCACAATCACCTCGTGATAGCCCTGGCCGGGCAGGGATATCCATTCTGCCGCCGGAGGCTCGGGCCTGGGGATCATGGTGGGATAAGCATTGAGAAACACTCTGATCTGCCAGCGCTCGGATCCCGTTTTCTCCTGGGGCAGGATGCCATCGTCGGTGTAGGCAGCGATGGTGGGCGGAGTCCTATCCTCGTGGCCCGAGCAAAAAGGGCAGTCCTTTTCGTCTCCTGGGACCGCCTTGGCCACTAGGAAATCCGAGGGCCTTTTGTTGCGTTCGGCGGCGATGATGCAGTACTCTTCCAGAAAATAGTGCCGTCTGATCTCAGGCATGCCTATAATCCCTCTGATCTCTTTCCGAAAATTGCTATTGCCTCCTCGTAGATGGCCAGGGTGCTCTCTGCCGCCTTCTGCCAGCTGAAGGAGATTTGGGCTCTCTTTCTGGCGTTCTTTCCCCAGGACAGGAGACGTTCTTTATCCTCCAGGGCGAGGTTGATTCCCCAGGCCAGATCGGCTGGATCGCGGGCATTGACATGAACCCCTGTCGGCTCATCTTCAGCCGGATTCTTGACGATCTCCGCCAGGCCGCTGGTGCCTGCCGCCCCTACCACAGCCGCCTTGCCCATGGCCGCTGCCTCAAGGGCCACTATTCCGAACGGCTCATACAGGCTGGGAAATACGCATAGGTCGGCAAGGGCATAGTGGAGCCTCTTCTCCTCGGCATCGACGAAATCGGTGACGAGAGTTATATTGCCCTGCCGCTCAGCCTCTACTTTAGCCCATCCCTCCAGGCTGCCGACCCCCAGCACCAGGAGCTTAACCCTGCTGTGCTCCGACTGAACACTGGGCAGGGCGGAGAAAAGCTCTCTGATACCTTTGACCGGCTCCAGCCGTCCTACGAAGAGAATTACGACATCATCCTCATCAAAGCCGTATCTCTCTCTCAAAGCAACCAGTGATTCTCGATCCACCTTTTCAGGATCGAAGAACTCGCAGTCCACTCCATGATAGCAGACCCGGATTTTGTCATCAGAAATCCCCTGACCGGCCAGCTCCCTTTTCATGGCCTCGGATACGGTTATCACCAGATCTGCCACCTCTGAGCCCTTGTGCTCTAAAGCCACGATTTGCGGGTTCGGATTTGAGGACCGGCCGGTCTCCAGGCCGTGGACATGATAAATCAGTGGAATCCCTTCTCTCCTGGCGGCCATGCCACCAGGGAGGGCCAGCCAGTCATGGGAGACGAGCAGATCAAACCGATCCTCCTCTATCAGATGGTCAAGAGCGAGCTGGTTGTAGCTGAACAGGTTGAGCAGATAATCCAGGCCCTGACCCCACCGCAAGGTCTGGGGGGAGAGAAAGATCTCCATTCCGTCCCTCATCGCAAGGGGCATCTCTCGGAAGACATCCACCCCGACCAGCATCTCATGCCTGGGAGACTCTTTCGAACCCCAGGAGAAGACGGTAACCTTCTGGCCAAGGGCAACCAAAGAGCGAGATATGTTATCTGCATAGACCCCCAGCCCACCATAGACTAGGGGGGGGTACTCGGTGCTGAAATAGGCGATTCGCATTGACTTCAATCGATGTCACTCCTGATGATGGTTTATTTCAATTCAGACCGGAATTTTTTCCGAGGTCAGACGGTCAGATTTTTATAATACTCCATTACGGGCTGGTCCCAACTGAACTGCCTGGCTAGGGAGAACGACTCCTCGCACAGCAGCCGATATTTCACATCATCCTCCAGATAGGTCCGGGAGAAGTAATCCAGAGCCAGGGCATAGTCCATAACCGTCTCCTGAGGCTGCAGTTCGATGTTGTCCACAACCACAACTCCGCCCAGCCCTGGCACCCGATGCTCGACCTTTTTCAGGGCATCGCTGAATCCTGCGCTCCGGCTGACGATGCTGGGGGTTCCTTCCCTTCCCGCCTCCAATGCGGTGAGAAGAAAGGGCTCGTACTGGGAGGGGAAGATGCCAGCAACGCAACCGGCCATAACCTCGTCCGTTCTCATTCCCAGGCCGCCGTCATTCGGTCCCAGCCATTGGGGATACAGAACGGCAGCCACCGACCTCCGTCCGGAGATCAGTTCATCCTTGTTGAGCCGTCGATCATTGATCATATTCTCCAGGCGGATCTCATCGCCCAACAGAACCTCTATGGGAAGGTTGATGGGGAAGCCCTCTGGAAGCTTATCCTTGGATTTGGGCCCATGGGAGGCGATGAGGAAGCACACCACCCGAGTCTGATCTGCATGTCGCTGTCCCATCATTCTGTGCCGCAGGAGATGATCCTGAAGCAACAGGGCATCGAGAAGCTGAGGATAACCTTTGTTCTCTATCTCTATCCTGGAAATGGAGAATACGGGAATGATATTTTCCCTCTCCGGGCAGCTGCCCTCGCAGTTCTTATAGAGGTTATCGATGATGAAATCCTGGATCCGGGCCCGGCAGCGCTCCTTTTTATTCCAGTCGATTCGATCGCCCCTAACATCGATTCCATTGCGAATAACGACCCCTTTCATGCGGTAAAAGAGCATTGCCTCCTTCATCGTCGAGTCGCCAACGAATGTGACCCCATCGGCATAGCGGGCCAGCGCCTCCAGGGCGGCAAAGCCCAGAGGGGTTCCGGGTTCCATTTTTGAGTCATTTTTTCTGATCTTCTCAAGCGACCGGTAGCCGGCCGTCCTGCCGGGAACGGTCGCATGGAAGGTGCAGAGAGTTCTTACCGGAATGCCCAGCTTCTCCAGCCTGGCGGCAGCATAGAAAACCCCAAACTCATGGCAATGCAGTGAGACCCTCACCCTGGGCATCACCGACCGGGCAAACTCGACCACCGCCTTATCGGCATACTTCTTTGTGCTCTCCTCAGGGGACTGAGCGAGGATACGCACCAGCTCCGAGACCGCATAGGAGAGGTTTAAATAGTGATTATATTCCCAGCCATAGTGCTCCTTCTCAAATCTCATTGAGTCCAGTCCCAATAGATCGAAGGCCTCTGTCTTAATGGCATTATTCAATGTCATCTCTCGGTCCTTCCAGCGCACTAATCGAGACTGATAGTAATTGGTATTAAACAGAAGATAGCCGATGGGAACGCTGTCCTCAACCCGTTGTCCGGTGACGCTCTCCATGCCCAGGGAGTTCAACTCCGCCAGGGTTAGGGCGAGCTCCTCACCCATGTCCAGCCGGTTTAGTGCCGATATGTCCGTTACCCGGTTTCGGCCGGTATTCCAATCCGATCCGGCAGTGGGATAGTTGGGGCCGACCACCAGGATACGAAATTCGCTATCTAATTCACCTTTAGCCACCAGCCGGGCGAGGGTCGTGGCCTCGGCATCCACCACATTCCATATGCCTCCCATCTTATTGGAGACGGGGCCCGCTTCCTCTGCTGCCAGGATGATCCATCTTTCTATCATTCTAACCTCATGGATAAGGGGAGAGCGTTGATACGGAGATGCCATCGTCCGATATGTCCAGCACCCGGATGCTATTAGCGATCTTCGAGCCCCTCATCTTCATTACATAGATCGATCTGATGAGCGTATTGCCTATTCTCTCCCGGTTCAGCATGGTGGCGGAGTCTGCTCCATACTCCAGGAACTGATTGGTGCCAAAGGCGGTGCCTATGGTGACCAAGCAGGTCACTCCGCTGGAGCGGATGGTGCCGAAGAGGTCATCCGTCAGCGAACGGATCTTGAAGGGCGCTTCTACCGCCATAAAAAATGCAGTCAGATCGTCGATGAATAGCCTTTTAGGCTTTTCTTCCTGCAGCTTTCTCTCCACAAGCTTTCTGAAGTTGATGAGAAAATCTACCGGATCGACATCGATGCTCTTCTGCAGCCTGAGAACTGGGTCTGTAACGTCTATGAGGCTCAGCTTCCCATCATTTTCCAATGCGCCAAAGTCCCAGCCAAAGGAGGACATCATCTCCCGTCTCATATATTCTGCGCTCTCAGAGGGAGTGATGATCATTCCCTTCTCCCCCTGTCCGATGCCGTGGTGAATGAACTGGCTGGCGAAAACAGTCTTGCCGGTGCCTGAGGAACCGGTTATGGTATTTACAGTTCCCTGATGAAATCCGCCGCCCACCATTTCATCAAATCCAGGTATGCCGGATTTCATTCTAGGAAATTTGCTGCTATGTACTGCCATAATTAACACCCCTTGCAGCTCTTGCGCTTTGGTTTGCAGCGCCCGCTGCAGTTTATTTTCTCAATTATGCTAGTTAGCCCTTTCGGTTAAGCTTGCTGGTTATTTCGATTCTGAAAATATGGGAATCTTCAGACAGATCGCTGCTCAAGAAGCCTTAGGCTCCAGCCAGAGATCAGAAGTCGAATAGGGACTTCTGCCTTTTCCCTGACTTGAAGGTTGATTCCTTGATATCTTTTTTGCCTGCATTGGCCTCACCCTCTGTCTTCCTTGGCCTGCCTCTTCTCCCTGGCTCTTTCTCAGAGGTCTTATTGAGGGTGGGCCGGCTGCTCTTCCTCCATGCCAGCTCTATCTCCTCGATCTGTTCTCTGCTTCGAATTCTCATCGCTTCCTCGAAGATGTTCTGCACCTTCTTTGTGCCCGGAGAGCTTCCCATGAGCAGAGCGATCTCCTCTGCGGTCAGATCCAGCCGGGCGGCCAGTTGGGGAGCGCCTTTCTTGTCTTTGAGAAGCATTCCCACAAAGTCCATCAGCTCCGAGCGGGCGAAGGCGAGCGATACATGGCAGTGCCTGCCGATCTTTCTGGCAGCAGAGTCCCTTATCGATCTGGC
>DAIO01000188.1:0-5445 GCA_002498745.1 Methanosaeta sp. UBA533
CCTGAACTTTTCGGGAGGTTAGGTTAGAAACATGCGGATCTCTATGATATAGATGTGCCACAGCTTCCTAATTCTACCTCAGGGGGATTAATCCCTATTTAATAACCTTAACTCCGAAATTTAGGATATAACATCATCTTCGTCTTTGAATATCGTCCCTCAAATGCGAGATCATACCGTAATGAGATAGGCAATGATTTGAGAGGTCCTTGTACTGCACATGTCAGAAATTCCAGAGCTGCATATCGAGAAATTTGAGACAATAACTATTTGGTCTTGGATCACGTGAATTCATCGATGAGTCTGAAAGCAATGTACCAGGATTTTTAACACAATATGTAGACATCGCCGTTCTGCACCGCTTTGAGGTTGGCATATTCCGGACGGCTCATAAAGGCCTCCAGAGCCTCCTTCATTCCAGTGGGATCATCGGCATCATAGCCGCTGGGCGGATCCAGCACCAGGCCGCTGTAAGTGGTAGCAACAACCAGCAAAACGATATAATCCGGATCTTCTTGCAAGACCCACTCCGGGTCCACCTCGATTCTATAGGTGGACTTCATAAAATCAGGTAGATCGGACGCCACCGTTCTCCCGCCGGCCAGATCCACCATGCTGGTAAGGGTGTCTATCTGGGCAAAGGTGAAGATGGTCTTCTCATCAGCTTCGGGATAGGCGGCCACCAGGACCGTCGGCCTCTCGCTATCAGGAATACTTCCTGTGGTCTCAACCAGTCTATTGAGCGAATTCATATGCCATTGGATATACTCTTCTGCATCCTGTTGCGCGTCAAGAACATAGCCCAGCTTGCGCACTGCATCGGTGAAAGCAGAGGTCTCAGGTTTGAGCAGGTCGGGATAGTACAGGCCGGCAAAGAGCACTGGCACTCCAGGCAGGTTCTTGTTCTTCTCCTGGGTGACATTGGAGAATACCAGGAGAAGATCGGGATCAAGACTCAATACCTTCTCATAGTCCGGTTCCTTGTGCATGGCTCCCACGCACGTCCGGTTGGACATCTCTGGAAACTCCGCCGGGGATTTGGCCACTGCCAGGTCCACCCCCACTACCCTATCCGTCTTCTTGAGAATCTGCATCAGATCGGCATTGTCCAGGTATTCGACCACGATTCTCTCCACCGGCTTATTGATGGTGATGGGCAAATCGTTCCCGTCCAGAAGGCTCAGATTCCTCTCCGTTCCATTGATGATCATCTCCACCTGAGCTGTATCCCGCAAATCAACCTCGCCATCGAGGTTGGCATCGGCCAGGTATGTGGGACTTATACTATTGTTGATGATCTCTCTGAGGGTGTCTATATCCTCCCGGTCAATTGTGCCGTCCATGTTGGCATTGCCAAAAACATGTAGTACATAGCCTGACCCCGATGACAGGGGAATGATATTGGCGAGGAGAACCAGCGCCAATACAACGATTTTATCTTCTCTCAATTATAGCATCTCCTTTCTCATGGTAGCTGTCGAATTCATCAATCTCAGCTGAAAAATGTCATAGATCCTCTGCTTGCTCTTCAGAGAAGAAGAACGCACCCTTCTCTCGGACATCGTAGTCCAAGCCCATCATATTCACATACTCCTGGTGAGCCGCCTGGGGGTCGATATCTGCGAATCGATCCGGATAGAACCATCTGGCCAGAAGGAGGACGGCAGAGGGGTAGTTGGGCGTTATTGCATAGTCATTGGTTATGATGTATATCCCATCGTTCTTCACGGCCCGGACCTCATCGAATCCCGGCAGGCTCCTGATATCCTGGGCGTAGCTTTCAAGGAGGCTGTCATTGACATTTTCATAAGGCCTGATCCCTGGGCCCATGGCCCGGCCTACGATGACCTCCGGATTCTGAGAGAGGACCCACTCCGTCTCTATCTCGCCATACTCGAAGGCTGTATCCTCATATCCAGGAAGGCGGCCGGCAGCGATGTTAACACCTCCTGCCATCTCCACCAGCTTGTGGGCTGCATGGCCGGTGCCAATAGCCGTTCGGGAGCTCATGGGCCGGTCGCCCTCGGGCGTGCTCTCCAGGTATACCCGCACCCGTTCATTCTGGGGGATCTTCCCGACCTCATCCTCCACCTGGTCGAGGATAGCGTCGTGCCACTGCAGATACTCCTCTGCCCTATCCCTTGCACCCATCAGGATTCCCAGCAACCGGACCCTCTCTCTCATGTCGTCGGGGCCCTGGCCACTGCACTCACAATCGAATCGCAGGACCTCAACCTCTGGGGGAAGCTTATCGTCCAGCGACTCTTCAGATGGATACCAGGTATAAGCGAGGATGGCGTCGGGATTGGTCTTTAAGACCGCCTCCACATCAGGCTCTCCACCACTGCCTATGCTCTGGTACTTGCTCAACCGCGGGAACCTGTTGGGCTGCTCAGCGAATGTGTCCCTGACCCCCACCACCTTCTCCTCCGCTCCCAGGAGCTGGAGGATCTCAGCACACTGATGGGTATAGACGACCAGCCTCTCCAGAGGCTGCTTTATGGTCACTGTCTTATTGTCTGAGTCAACTATTGTGATCTCGCTAGGGGTTCTGTTGATGATGCTCTCCACCAGCGAGATGTCTGATTCGTCGATCTCTCCATTATTGTCCGCATCAGAGAGCCATGTTGGCTCTTCGGTTCCCTCTATTATCCTCTCTAGATATGCCAAATCCTGGTCATTGATATCATCGTCGAGATTGGCATTACCGAATATATGCAGTACATAGCCATTGCCTGATGCAGAAAACATCAACAATGCAAAGGCCAGCATTAGCGCTTTTAAGGGTATCATCACCATCCATCCTTTGCCCGTTCTCCATTCTCTTGCCGGGATGATCCGCAAATTAAGATAATTGTCACTATGCAGATAAAAAGGCCAACACGGGAGATGTGCTGGCGGCAGCCCCTGAGAGCCGAACGATAACCTCAGATCTTCTCCAGCTTCTCAACCCCGATCTTCTTTACCGTCGGCTTCCAGATCTTCTGGGGCATCCAGGCAGGAGCGTTCTTTGGCTTCTTGACCTTTCTTCTGTTGCCCTGATAGATATGGACCTTTTTTGTGCCCCTTTCCCTTAGCCTTATATCCTTAATCCCTCTGCTCGCCACTTTGAGAGCTGCTTGCCTGGGAGCCATTCCTGTATAGATGCCAACCTCATTGCCCGAAGCATCTCGGAGGGCGAAATTCCTCTTCTCTTTCAAAATATACCACCTACACAGGACTCAATGAAGTGATGATATAATATTAAGTTTTCTACATAAAGTGCTATTTGCAGCATGTATTGTGAGCCGGTCAATGCTGGCGGTTTGAAGATATGGCATCTTCGATCAATGGTCGAATGGATATAATACTCCGACAGACGATTGCTCTCTCACCAACTTAGCAAGCAGAAGCCAGAATANNAGATAAAAATATGAATTTATAATATCTCCTACGACAGATTTATTAACGAGTGTATCACGACAGGATTTAATTTTATGGCGCAGGAGAAGGGCTGCGGCAAAGAAGGAGAACATGGAAGGCTTAATCGACAAACGGATTCTGAAGTTCGCCCCGGGCGCAAGGCGCTGGATCGCCCTCACCTTCTTGTCTGGGCTGATGGGATCTATTGCCAACATCGCCCTCCTCTTCCTGGCGGGAAGGATCATCGTGGGAATATATGATGGTCGCGCTCTCCTCTCCATGCTGGATCTGTTCTCAGGCATGCTGGCGGCCATAGGCCTGCGAGCCATTGCCGAGGCCTCCAGAGATATCACCGCCCAGCGTTCCGCCGCCATGGTCAAGAGCAGCGTCCGAAAGAGGATCAATCAGCATCTTCTCGATCTGGGTCCCTCTTTCGTCGAGATGCGCAACACAAGCGCCCTGGCCACCACGGTCTTGGATGGAGTGGAGGCGCTTGAGGCCTATGTGGGGCTTTATGTTCCTTATATGGCCCTCTGTCTGGTTATGCCCGTTCTGCTCTTTTTGGGCTTTGCCATCTATGTAGACCTGATCTCCGCCCTGATGCTTATGGCCTTTGTCCCCCTGGTCCCCCTTTCCCTGCTGATATTCACAAATCTGGAGGAGTGGAAGGTGGGGAGAAGGGCATGGGAGACATACCGGGAGCTATCCGCTTACTTTGCCGAGAGCCTGCAGGGACTGACCACCCTCAAGCTCTTCAGCCAGACAGAACGCCGGGGGCAAGAGCTTCATAGAAGATCCAGGAACCTGGAGAAGGCATTGGTGCAGAGCCTGCAGCTCTACTTCGGGGCCAGCTTCGTCTCCGAGGTGGTCCCAGTTCTGGGCTACTCCCTGACCATGATCGTCTCATCATTCCGCCTCAGCCAGGGGAGCCTATCGATGGACAAACTGGTCATGGTCCTATTGCTGGGCTCACTCTTCTACGAGCACGTCAGCCATCTGCTTTTATATCATCACTACAGCCTGCTGGGAAAAAGAACAGCGAACGCCATATTCGAGCTATTAGATCAGATGCCTGAGGTCCGGGATGGCCAAGATACAGCACCTTCTGCTATTGAGCCGGAGATCAGGTTTGAGGGGGTTCACTTCTCTTATCACGGCGATAGGCCGGTTTTGCATAACATCTCATTTGAGGTGAAGCCAGGCAGCACTGTGGCTTTGGTTGGGGCGACAGGAACTGGCAAGAGCACAGTCATCGATCTTCTCTTCCGCTTCCACGATCCCCAAGAGGGTAGAGTGCTCCTGGGCGGCCACGATATACGCAGCTTGCCCCTCAATTTCCTGCGCAGCCAAATGGCGCTGGTGGCTCAGGAGTCCTACCTGTTCTATGATACCGTGGAGAATAACTTGCGCTTGGGAAAGCCCAAGGCCAGCCATGAGGAGCTCGTCTGGGCAGCAAAAGCAGCTAATGCTCATGAGTTCATTGCTGCGCTGCCTGAAGGCTACCAGACGATCATAGGCGAGAGGGGAGTGCTTCTCTCCGGAGGAGAACGGCAGAGAATCGCCATTGCCCGCGCCCTTCTCAAGGGGGCACCGATTCTCCTCCTGGATGAGCCGACCTCCAGCATCGATGCCGAGAACGAAGAGGACATCCAGAAGGCCCTCGGCCGCCTGCAGGCCCAGCGCACTGTTATGATCATCGCCCATCGGCTGAGCACAGTCAGAAAGGCGGACTGCATTTTAGTCATGGAAAAAGGGAGAATCGCCGAGTCCGGCGGCCATGAGGAGCTGCTGGCTAAAGGAGGCATTTATGCCCACCTGGTGGCGGCCCAGTCCCTGGATATGCCCGATTGCAGGGATGACGAGAATGCTCTCTCCATGAAGATTGGCAACAGTCTCGCAGCTGTGGCGGGAGGACAGCCATGATAGGAGGCATTCTCGATTCCAGATCGGTTTTGCGCCGGCTGATCTATCCTATTCGCACTCATCTGGGCCTGATGAGCCTGGCCGTCATATCCGAGATCTTAAGACAGGTCTCGGGCATCG
>DAIO01000188.1:5511-12196 GCA_002498745.1 Methanosaeta sp. UBA533
TTTGGCTATTTAGGCCCTTATCTATCTCATGTGGCCGCATTCCGCATCCTGGTCGACCTGAGGGACGAGTTCTTCTGGGCCATAGAGCCCCTCGCTCCGGCAAAGCTTGCCAGGAGGCGCACGGGCGATCTGGTCAGCACAGCAGTATCAGACATAGAATTGCTGGAGCTCTTCTTCGCCCATACTGCAGGACCAGCGGTAGTAGCATTTATCGTCCCCATCATCGCTCTCGTCGCCCTGGCAACCATCAACCTGCTTTTGGCAGAGGCATTGCTCATATTTCTCATCCTGCTGATCCTCATGCCCAGGCTCGCTTTCTGGCTGGGCACAACTCTAGGGGAGAGCCTGAGAGGGCAGCAGGCACTTCTCAACTCCCAGGTGCTGGATACCATTCAGGGAATGAAGGAGATCCTGTCTTTCGGCTACAGCAGACAAAGAATAGAGGAGCTATCTGAAAATTCTGCCACACTGCTGGCATTGCAGGCCAGGCAGGCGAGAAACATCGGGCTGCAAAGCGCAGCAAGCATCAGCATCGTCTCTGTAGGGACTCTTGCCGTGCTCCTATGTGCCAGCATCCTGGTCAGGCAGAATTCCCTTGCGCCAGGCTTTCTTCCCATCACCATGATCCTGGCCTCAAGCGTCTTTCTCTCCATAACCTCAGTGGTGGAGATCTCCAAGCAGCTCTCTTTGACCCGCGCTGCTGCTCGCAGACTCTTTCTTCTATTGGATGAGCAGCCAGCGGTAAGGGACGAGTCCGGTCTGGGTCCGGCAGTTCCGATCGAATCCATAGAGCCATCCATTTCTCTGCAGGATGTCAGCTTCCGCTATGCTCCGGATGAGCCTTTGATCTTAAGCTCCATCAGCCTGGAGATTCCCGCAGGATCGACAGTGGCACTGGTGGGGACGAGCGGAGCAGGAAAGAGCACAGTGATCAATCTGATGCTCCGTTTTTGGGATCCGGACGCGGGAAGAATATTGCTCGGTGGAAGTGATCTGCGCCGCTATCCCATGAAGGAGTTGCGCCGTTTGTTTTCTGTGGTTTCTCAGGATGTCTTCCTCTTCAGCGATAGCATCAGAGAGAACATCCGGTTAGGCTGGCCAGAAGCTAGCGACGCCGAGGTGGAAGAGGTCGCTATCCGGGCCCGCATTCATGATTTTATAACCACCCTGCCCCAGGGGTATGATACCCTGGTGGGAGAGAGGGGAGTTCGTCTCAGCGGCGGAGAGCGACAGAGGATCGCCATCGCCAGAGCTCTCCTGAAGGGAGCGCCCATACTCGTCCTGGATGAGGCCACATCCAGTCTGGATGCAGAGAACGAGAAGGCAATCAAAGAGGCTCTGATGGAAAGGAGAGAGGATCGCACCACCATCATGATCGCTCACCGGCTGAGCACCGTAGTGGATGCGGACTGGATCTTCGTCATAAATGAGGGACGGGTAGTAGAGCAGGGAAGGCATGAGGATCTCATCGCCCGGAAAGGGAGATATGCCCGGCTGGTGGAGGCGCAATCGTTCTGCAGCTGAGATTGAGCTTATTTCCCCAAGATACGCGAACGGGCTATGTTGAGCCCAATGATCCTTTAGCCTGAGCCCTAAGTCTTAGCCTTAAAGCCACTACATTATTGCGCTTATAAGAAAAGGAGATGAGATGCCTGCGACTCCCGTGAATACCAAAGAGATTATCATGGTCGTCTGGCCAGGCAATGCCATTTCCTGTGAAGATTATGCGCTTTCTATCTGGCTTCCATGACCAGAGTGCTGACAAAGACAGATTCATCGAACATATCGTTGACCTTCTTGGAAGGGTCCTTATGCCTGACCAGGAACATCCATTCTCCATCCGTGGTTATAGGAATGCGCGCCTTGCCCTGCTCATCTGCCTTGACCAGAGCCATATCCGTCCCCTCTTTCTTGGATACCGCCTTGACTTCTGCAAAGGCCAGCGGTTTTCCTTCATAGAATACCTGCAGCTCAGCCTCCTGGCCTACCTGGCACCAAGGCATGATTGGGACAGCCTCGAGGATGCCGTGCACAACCTGGCCACTGTATTTTCCATCACCGCCTACGGGACAAAGGATCTTGGCCATCTGGTGGAAGGCCCCGGCATATGTGACATCCTTGAACTGAGAACGCGGGCCTCTCTTATTTCCGTCCTTGGTCTTGCAAAGTATCGACGATTCCATGTCCACTACGATAGCATATGATCCTTCTTTATCCGCCGTGAACTTCAGGAGATAGCGTGTCTCCTCAGGGATGAGGTTCAGATCCGATTTGCTGCCGTCTGGATGATAGTTGAACGCTTTAAGTCTCTTGGCGTCTGCTATTCCATCTTGACACATATTGTGGCCGTACACAAGGGCCAACTCTAATTCCTCGCCTTCCGCTTTGGACTTCTCCAGCCAGATCTCGTGGCCTTGCATCATCAATTCCATCTTGCTCTCTTGCATTCTCGATTCCTCTGCTCTAATTCTCAAATTACGCTAGTGGAAAGTGCGTCTTGGTAATAAAGCTTTCTATAATTATCTTATAAATTATGTAAATTAGCGATAAATTTATTAATTAGAGTAATTATTGCTAGAATAAGTAAAATGAGGTGTTCATCTTGACCAAGCAAACGAATATTGCACTTGCCTTGATTGCAGCAGTATTTTTTTGGGGCAGCGTTCTCGGCTTGTGCAGTTTCCTACACACTGCAGATATTCGGAAATGCCAATATGGATGAAATCATCGATGATGCAGATCTTTGGTAGTCCCCCATTATGTGTTGTTATTCTCTGGCACCGCTACAGTCATCATGAGTCCTTCAATTGTCCAGACATGATCAGTTAGGCCGGCAGCCATGGCGGGAGTCTTGGGTTCCCATCTCCGGGATCTTCATAAACCACTCTGTGAGTGATCCGGATGATTCTACTCCCAGACCGATGTTATGTGACTTGAAGGCATCTCCATCCAGGTTCCGGTTGCTTGCGTGTTGGAGGTCTACCCCGACCAGAGTACTCCGGCAATTTCTCCCAAGTCTCAAGCAGCGCCTTTTCCAATTGCTCGGCCCACCATCAGCCTCGTATCAACATCTATTTCAGTGCCTCGCCAGAATGTTCCCCTGTCTGGTTCTTCAGGATTGTTGCTTTTTCCCCCTTGTGACCTACATAGGTCCACATGGCATCAAGCTGAACACGCGTCAGATGACGATTGGCAATCAATAGGGCCTCGATCTCTTCAACGTGATGGACTGCCTTGCGTAGCCAATCTATCTGCCTTCATTACATTCTCCGATTAAATTACGCTCTGAAGACATATAAACGTATTTAAGGTGGACTACCCGAATTCTCTTGTTACGCTAATATGGTTCATTGATAGCATATATATTGCTAATATAATCAAATAATTAGTGTTATTTATAATATCAAAATCAAAAAGTTTATTACTAATTAACATATCTGGAGAAATAGAATCAGGTGATATGATGAATAGGTCAATTTTTGGAATCGCGGTGATGACCTTATGCGTTTCGATGGCCTTCATGCCTGCGAACGCATTGGATTTCACACTGCAGATCTTCGGTAATGCGAACATGGATGACACCATCGATGATCAGGACATCGAGTATGTCCAGGAGATTATCGACGGGTCTAAAGATAAGACAGAGTTGGCAGATGCTAATTATGACGGCACGATTGATGAGAAGGACATAGCTCAGATAGAGCTGATCGTCGGAGGTAAAGAGAGAAATCTGACTTTCATTGATCTATATGGAGAGGCTGTGACCATCAACAAGCCGATCGAGCGCGTGGCGAGCCTGGGCATAAATGGGCCTCAGCTATTGCGGTTGATAGGCGCGGAGGATAAGCTGCTTCCCATAGTTGGTGGGTCAAAATCCGAGGAGCCGGTCTTCTGGGGAGAGATTAGCTCATATCATTCAGTTGGAGCCAGTCCACCAGATGTTGATTACGAGTACATTTTCTCCCATTCGCCGGATCTCGTGCAAACTAATCTGGAGATGTTTAACTCCATCAGCGATTCGGGCAAAGCTCAGAAGAAAGAGCTTGAAAAAAACCTGCCTGGAATCCCGTTGATCCATCTGAATGCTCGTGAGCCGAGCCACATCTCCCAAAGCATTTTAATTTATGGTTATATCTTTGATAGGGAAGATCAAGCCCAAAAATTCGCTTCCTGGCATGATGAGATCTACAAAAAAATTAAAACGATTACCGACCAGATCCCTGAAGAAAATAAGCCAACATTCCTCTTCTGCAGTCATGGACAAATCTACGGCTATGCCCCAAGTGGCAACAGGTTTGGCGAGACAGTCAGACTAGCAGGAGGAAAGAATCTGATGGATG
The DNA here is from genome assembly GCA_002498745.1 of Methanosaeta sp. UBA533. Classification (GTDB taxonomy): domain Archaea; phylum Halobacteriota; class Methanosarcinia; order Methanotrichales; family Methanotrichaceae; genus Methanothrix. The sequence continues at coordinate 9,852 of DAIO01000188.1, forward strand.
ATATAGTCAAGAGCGATAGTCCCCTTTATGGGCAAAGCACAATCGAAGTAGAGCCGGAGTGGGTGGTAAAGAGTAATCCTCAGTTCATGGTCACCAACTATGGCATTTCTACGAATAGCGGATTCGAAACGGATGATGTCTCCGGAGCAAAAACGGTCGTTGATGCGATATTGAATACCACGGAGCTGGCTAATGTGGATGCGGTTAAGAATGGAAACGTTTACTTTATAAGTGGTCGCTTGATAGGCGGAGGTGGCCTGAATATTGTCGCTGCGGCATTCCTGGGCAAGCTGTGGCATCCAGTGGAGTTCAAAGACATCAACCCGAAGGAGATACTCCGGGAGTACCTGGCGTTTTATGATAGCAATTTCGATGTAGACACGCAGCAGGGTGTATTCATATATCCACCACTACCAGATGCTCAATAATATGAATGGAGCGCAGAGTTGGCGGACAAATGAACAAATGTGCGATCTGACCGGAGTGTACTGTTGAATCCCATGGTGGTGTAATAGACTGCATTGTCGCAGGATGTCCAGTTTCACAAGGCCACCACCACAATATTCAACAAAACCTAAAAACATGCGAGGGTTCACTTCATCCCCGACCTGAAGGTCGGGGTATTCGTGACCCTTCATGCTCCCAATCCACGGCTTACTTCGTTACCTCCCATTTGGATGCTCTTCTGGGTGATATACCCATAAGCCCTGCTTTTGTACATCAAAGTCTAAGCCCGGACAAAACTTATCTATAAATTCTTGCTGCACCTTTTGAGGATCCAAATCCTCAAATAGGTCAGGGTGCAGCCATTTTCCGAAGTAGATGCAACCTACAGGATATTGTAAGGACCAAATGAGATAATGCGAGAATATGTAAACTCTATTCTCTTCCACTGCATTTAGGTGGTCGAATCCTGGCACACCCAATAGCGCATCGTAGTATGATCTGTACAGAGCCAAATTATCTGGCTCGTAACCCCCTTCATAACTGCGCCCAATGATAAGATCAGGATTTCGCTCTAAGATAGCTTCGGTATCTATTTCCACAATGCTGCCGGCAAGGATATCGTGAGCTATGTTTTTACCGCCAACTACCTCAATTGCTGAATTGGGTGCAGTTTCTGCTCCATATGTAGTGGTTCCAGGTTTAGATTTGTTTAACTGCATAGCATCTATAAACACCGCTGGCTTTTCATCATCAGAGATTCCAGAGACTTTCTTTTGTATCATTTCAATGTACTTTCGCTGCCACTCGTAGTATTCCCTTCCCATATCTTCTTCATCTAGTATATATGCTAGCTTCATCATCTCTATGCCACAGGTGAACGGCTCAAAGTTCACACGAACAACTCCAATTCCTGTGCCGTTGAGGTTACCTTCCAGAGTCGGTGTATGCCATTCTCTAGAACCTAGAATGATTGCATTTGGCTCCAAATTTAATATCGCCTCAATATCGAGATCGAAACGGCTTCCAACGCATGGCTTTGAGTACATTTCAGGCAAGAATATAAGATGATCTTTGAAATTATCACAAACACCTACCACCTTATTGCTACAGCCTAATGCTCGAATCGCCTCACCTTGAGACCAATGTGCTATAACTATTTTATCAATTGGCTTATTAACCGTCACTATTTCTCTATCACAATCTATGAACGTAAGCTTCTTTTCATCTCCTTGTATGATCTGCTTGATCTGCGCTATATCCGTCTCATCGATCTTGCCGTCGTAATTGGCGTCGCTCAGATTAGTAGCAGCATTTTTTCCTTTGATTACTCCTTCGACATAAGCGACGTCCTTTTCATCTATGGTATTGTCCATATTGGCGTTGCCAAAAACCTCTAGAAGGTCCGATGCACTTGCAGGCATAACAACCAGCATCATGCATATTATCACCATCCCATAAACCGTTCTCATTGCCTTATACTCTCTTATTTTATATTTATATAATAATGTATCCTCTGATTTATCTCTCCTCATACAGTCACATCTCAGCTTTCCACCATATCACACCCGCTTGCCCATCCATCCTGTAGTCCCCTCCATCAGATTTCTCAAAAACATGTTCTCTGATCATCCTTTTGACATCAGGTGTTACTTCCATATACTTGGAAAAGACTCGCTCCCTGTTCTTTATCCATCTGTCAATCGGTTTCCGGCTGGTGTAGGTTATCATCGCAACATTTGCAAATCGTCCTCGATTGTATAAAATGTTATAAATGAGACTGCAATCCGCGAATTTTGGGCAATTATCTCCCATCACCTTTCGGAAGAGATCCACGTAGTCTCCAGCACCTGTTCCCTCAACAACACAACAATATCTGTTTTCGCCGACTCAATTTTGAC
>DAIO01000065.1:0-13459 GCA_002498745.1 Methanosaeta sp. UBA533
ATCCTGAAAATATCGACCCCGTTCTCGGCTGCCCGCTTCACAAATCTGTCCACTAAATCGTCTGCATAATGCCTGTAGCCCACCAGGTTCTGCCCGCGAAGCAGCATCTGCATAGGGGTGTTAGGCATGGCCTTCTTAAGAGCTCTCAACCTCTCCCAGGGATCCTCATTCAGATAGCGAATGCAGCTATCGAAGGTAGCTCCTCCCCAAACCTCCAGAGAGAAGAAGCCGACCTGGTCCATCTGCTCTGCTATGGGTAGCATGTCCCTGGTCCTCATTCTGGTGGCCAGCAGAGACTGATGAGCATCTCTAAAAACCGTTTCTGTAAGCATTACCCTGCCCATAAAGATCACCTCTTATTTGGTCCCTCTTTAAAATCCCTTCGCCTAATGAATCTCATGAGTCAACTGTCGCGAGCCCCTCCATTTTAGCCTGGCGGTGGAATTCCTCTCCTGAGAATCGCGATGCATTTTTTTTCAGCTGTAATGTGTAAAAAAATCTCATTAGATGACTAATTTTCACCAACTCTGCACATTTGCATAATCTTTCTTGAAAAATATTACATAGAAGATTTTTTTTTGGGATTAAATCAGAAAAGACTCTTATATGCTGGCGGAACTTATCGCAAAGCGAATCAATGGCACTTGCGAAAGGTTTTATTGGTAATAATCTCAGGAGCTTCGGACTATTTGCCTGGAGCGATGCGAACGCAAATGCTTATTTCTCTCTCTCTCAAAAGAACAGATGAACTAAATTTTTGCCGCTATTAAGGTATCTTGTGCTCGATTTGTACGGAAGTGTACAGCGGAAGTATCTATTAATAATACTACTGCCCTTTAAGGGTTGGAGCTGATTAGAGATGAGACTTAGAGTTGTAAGTGCTAGAAACGAGATATCAAACCTTAACCCAAATGAGAAGACAGTTCACCTGGCATTCAGGGCCAGCAATGTAGATTTTCTCAACTTGATGCAGAGATGTCCAAGGCTAAGAATGATTCAAGTACCACCCTCCTACCGTAAGACCATGTCCAACGCTATCCAGGTGTTCCTTGATATGCAGGGCATAGAGCTATTAGAGGGCGATGTTTGGGGCCACAGAAAGGATCTGGATGAGTACTTCACCGTGGATGATACCACTATCGATGAGATCCGCTCCCTTGCAGCCGGTGGGGCCAGCATGGACGAGGTGGCAAACCAGATTCAGAAAAAGGCCAGGCTCGGTCCAGAGCTGATCAAGTACATAGCCCGGACAAAGATCACCGCCTGATTCTGGCCCAGCCAGATCTCAGGTCTGGCTTTGCCTTTTATTTCTGCATCAATGCCAGACTAAAATAGACTCACAATGATTATCGAATTCTTATTATCCATCGGGAAAGGTTCATCTCATTTGAATATATGATATCTTTTTGTGAAGTGCGATGTACTGGTAGTGGGCGCCTCATCTGCCGGTTTGATGGCTGCCATATCCGCTGCTGAGGAAGGGGCCAGCGTTATGCTGCTGGACAGAAACCTCGGCCACCTGCACCATGATGCCAACACCCTCTTCGAGGGAATGGCAGCAGTCTCTGGGATCAAGATCGATGATTGCCTGCGGAAAAAGGAGCTAGAGGGCATGCGCATTCTCAGCCCCTCGGGCAGGGGGGTCACCATTCCTGCCAAAGGCTACTTCATAGACCGGGAGGCCTTTGACCGCCACTATCTCCATCTGGCAGAGAAGGCAGGAGTCGCCCTTCTCTCCGATGAGGTCCGGAGCTTCCACCTGGAAGGCAATGGAAGGACGGTCGGCCTGAAGGGAGTCCAGATTCATGCGCGAGTGGTGATAGATGCCTCTGGGGTCCAGTCCGGCCTCTCGGAGAAGGCAGGCCTCAAGCCCATGCGCCACCCAGAGGATATAGCCTGGGCAGTGGAAGCAGATATAGAATATCCCTATCTGGGCGAGGAGATGTTCTTCCAGTACTGGGTGGGAAGCATGGCACCGGGCTGGAAGGCCACATTCTCGCCTGCGGGCGGCGACCTTGCCACAATAGGGGTCTTTGTGCGCGGCCACGGCCAAGATGTGCAGCCATTCTTCGATAGATTCAGCAAGCTCTTCAAGGCCCAAAAGGCTTCCCAGTACAAAAATATCGATCGAATGAAGGTACTATCCGTCAGGAGGGGAGGCGATCCCATATGCGTCATGCCTGGAGAGATGGTGGCCGACTCACTGATGGTCGCTGGCGGTGCAGCCGGCCAGAGCGGCCTGGCCTATAGCATGCGAGCCGGCACCATCTGCGGCACCGTGGCGGCAGAAGCCGTCTTGAAGGATGATGTATCTCATCGCTCGCTCTCGGAATATGTGCGGCGGTGGAAGCGGGAGTTCTACTGGCAGTACCGCATGGGCCGGTCATCTCTTCAGACACTCGGCCAGATGAAGGATGAGGAGATAGAGAGGCTGATTTACGGCCTCTCCGGAAAGGGGCTCGTCTCCAAAGGATCATTCTTTAAAAAAGCGGTCTATGCCGGGGCGCTCGTCACAATGATACGCCCCCGGACTCCCTATGACCTGCTTGTGAACCTCATCCGAGGGTGATCTTCGACTGGAAAAGTCCATTTAGCAAAAGATCGAAAAGGTCAGTTATGATAGAGCTGTCAAGCGACCCTTACGTTCTGAAGACCAGGAACACTCCTCTGACCGAGGCGGACTTCAGGATTCACCTTAACATAAACTGGTGTCGCGGAGTCCTTTTCAACGTGGTGGCGATGAAAAACTCAATCGCTGTGGTGGAGTATGATGCTATTCTATGGTCGGAAGACTCCATAATGTTCATTGAGTACAAGGATTCGCCCGCCGCCTATAAGGATCTCTCTTCCCGAAGGGTGCAGCAGATGAACAGCTTCGCCAAGAACATCGCCCGTGGCCTGGGATTTAAGAGCTTTAATTTCGTGGTGGTGGTAAAGGGTCTGGAGGAATCGACGAGCAAGGGTGGAGTGGCAGTCATGCCCCTGGTTGAGCTGGGAAGCTACCCGCCGAACTTCGTCTCATCGATCGCCGAGCTGGAGTACCTTGATAAGATGATTGCCAGGTACACACGGGTGGGTGAGGCGCAGTTTGCTTTGGATCTGGAAAAGCTCAGGAAGATCTTCGAGATAGAGCAGGCCTGAGGATTAGGGCTGATGAATATGAAAGGGTACGGATGGTCGAACGGTGCTGCCTCCATTATAAATGCCGTGGCAACCTGGAAGGGCTCTGCCTTTGCCATCGAGCTTGTAACCCGGGCCGTGGTTGAGCTGGACCACTCTTCAGGAATCAAGGGAGATGTCCCAGGGGTTGATACCCGCTTGATTGAGCGCTGTGTGGAGAGGGTCCTGGTCCATCTGGGCCTTGAATACGGGGGCCGGGTGAGAACATCCAGCGAGATTCCCATAGCTAGCGGCCTGAAGAGCAGCAGCGCAGCCGCCAATGCCGTCATCCTGGCAACACTTGATGCACTTGACGTGGATATGGATCTGGTGAGTGCTGCCAAGATCGGGGTTGAGGCGGCAAGGGAGGTTGGAGTCACCATAACCGGCGCCCTGGATGACGCTCTCGCCTCGATGCTCGGCGGGGTGGTGGTCACAGACAATCGCGAAATGACCCTCCTTCGCAGGGATGAGCTCAACTGCAGTGTTATGCTTCTGGTTCCCGATCAGAGGATATTCTCCCGGGATACTGATATCTCTCGATCCAGGATCATTGCTCCGATGGCGGATCTGGCCTTCGATCTGGCTATGCAAGCCGACTATGGCCGGGCTATGACCCTGAATGGGCTGGCCTATTGCGCCGCTTTGGGCCTTTCGTCTGAACCCCTGATCCTGGCGCTGGAGAAGGGAGCACGGGGCGCAAGCCTATCGGGAACTGGTCCCTCTTATGCAGCTCTGATCGATGAGAGCAAGATGGATGGGCTTGAAGAGTCCTGGAGGGCACTGGGCGGAAGAGTGATAAGAACGAAAGCAAATAACAGGTGCGCATCCAGGGGGCAAGGATTTTGACGGATCTAAATAAATACAGGAGTGATATCGAGGAGGTCGACCAAAGCATCATAGAGCTCATCGATAAACGAATCGGAATCACCAAAAGGATCTTCGAGGTCAAGAGGAGAGAGGGAAGGCCGATCCGCGACCCTGAGCAGGAAAGCCGAGTCTTGAGACGGGCGATGGACCTGGCCACGGAGAAGAATCTGGATGCTGGTGCAGTAAAAAATATCTACGAGATTCTGATCAGTATGAGCACTCAAAAGCAGCAAGAGCTTCAGGGCGAGAATCAAAGCTGAGCTCTCGATGAAACCCTTGATGTGATAGAAGGATTTTTGGCCAAAATTGATCTCTTGGAGCAGCTATGGTTGATATTGCTGTTATTTCGGGGTCCAAATCAGATCAGCTGATTGTGGACAGGGTTCTGGGCAGGCTGAAGGATGAGGGCGTCTCCTTTGAGCATCGAGTGCTTTCCGCACACAGAAATCCCAAAGAGCTGGAGGAGTATGTATCTGGAACCGACGCCCACGTCTTCATCGCCGTTGCCGGCCTCTCTGCTGCCCTGCCGGGAGTCATCGCCTCCCAGACTCATCGCCCAGTGATAGGGGTTCCAGTTAGCGCGAAGCTGGGTGGCCTGGATTCATTGCTCTCCATTGTTCAGATGCCTCCAGGCGTTCCCGTGGCATGTGTTGGCATCGACAATGGTGACAATGCGGCGTTGCTGGCTATTAGAATTCTGGAATCTGGAAGATAGCTATTTATACAATGTCCGTGAGATAACGGCTCAAAGGTGGGATAGGATGTACAAGCGGATTTTGATCGCCACAGATGGCTCAGAGAAATCTAAAGCAGCCGCTAAGGAGGGCATGGAGCTCGCAAAGGCGCTGGGAGCACAGGTCATAGCGCTCAATGTTGTCAATGAGGTCGTTATTGCAAGCGCCGTTCGCCAACTTGGATCAGATAGAAAGGATGTCGAGTCCAGGCTGAAGGCTGCTGGAGAGAAGGCAGTAGAAGAACTCAAATCCATGGGTGCCTCTGCCGGTATAAATATTGACACCGTGGTGAGAATCGGCGCACCCGCAACAGCAATCATAGATACCGCAGGGGCAGAGAAGGCCGACCTGATCGTCGTGGGAAGCCACGGTGAGTCCGGTGCCACTAAGCTATTGATCGGAAGCGTTGCACAGAAGGTTCTTTATTGGGCCACGATTCCTGTCCTGGTAGTGAGATGATCTGAATGGAAGCTCTAGTATTGGGAACGCCCTTGCTCTATGCCTCCTTTGCCATTGTATTCGTGGTGGGTGTAGTCCTGGGTTACTTTGTGATTAGCTTGATCGGCTCAAGCTGAAAGGTCGAGGAAGGTCACCGGATCACTCCGGTGAAAACTTTTTCTTTTTGAAATTTAATCAAAAATAAAAAAGAGTTGAGCCGATTTAACGGCAACGCCTCATTCTTTGAAATATCTGGATGCCGTCTCCAGGCTTCTGGCCATGAGATCTGCTGCCCGTTCTATATCATTTAAATTCAGCACCTCTACTGGCGAGTGGATATAGCGCGTGGCAACGCTGATCACCCCGGTCGGAATCCCGGATCGAGTTAGGTAAATGGAGGTGGCATCAGTCGTCCCGCCGTCCGAGGCCTCGAGCTGCACCGGAATCTCAAACTCCTTGGCCGTCCCCACCAGCCACTCAATCACCTGCGGAGTAGCGATCAACCCTCTTCCCGAGCCGTCGGCCACGACCAGTACCGGGCCTTTGCCCATCTCTATGGGCGCATCCTTCTTCTCAATCCCGGGATGGTCGCCGGGTATTGTCACATCTGAGGCGATGGCGATATCCGGGTCCAGGCCGAAAGCGGCGACCTTTGCTCCCTTCAATCCCACCTCCTCCTGCACTGCGGCCACGGCATAGATGGTTGATTTTGATTTGGTCCTCTTCAGAGCCTCGATCATCATAACCAGGCCGGCGCGGTTGTCGAAGGCCTTGCCAGTTACGGTGTCTCCATGCATCGGTACGAACTCTCGATCTATGGATATTGGCGTGCCCGGCAGGATTCCCAGCTCCTCTACCTCCACCTGGTTGGAGCAGCCGATATCGATGAACATATCTCTGGCCTCTACCACCTTCTTTCGGTCCTCATCCTTCATAACATGAGGTGGCTTTGAGCCGATCACGCCCACCACCGGGCCGGAGCTGGTATGGACGATGACTCTCTGATTTAGCAGGGTCTGGTCAAACCAGCCGCCAATGCGAATGAAGCGGATGAAACCCTTCTCATCTATCTGTTTTACCATAAGACCGATCTCATCCGCATGGGCATCGATCATAATCGATGGGCGGTCTCCCTTTTTCGTGGCAATAAGGTTGCCAAGCTTGTCCACTCTCACCTCATCAACGTATGGAGAGATCTCTTCCTGTACGATCTTCAGCACCGACCCTTCCCATCCGGATATGCCGTGGGCGTTGCTCAGCTTTTCCAGCAATGATTTGATGTCGCTCATCAAATCCACTCGTGATTATGGGAATAAAGTTTTTCCCTTCTCAGTGCCATCCAGATCCCTGATAACGATGACCTCCAGAATATCAGGATTCTACAAGCTTCCTCCAAATGAGAGGCTCAAGGCTGTGGCAGAGCAGGTGGCAATTGGATCAGAGGAGATCTCTCAGGTTGAGAGAGGTCTGGTCCTTGATCAGGCTGAGAAGATGGTGGAGAATGTGATCGGAATGTTCCAGGTGCCTTTGGGCATCGCCACCAACTTTGTAATCGATGGCCAGGAGGTACTCATACCAATGGCCACTGAGGAGCCCTCGGTGATCGCCGCCGCGAGCAACGGTGCACGCATGGCCCGAGGAGGGGGGGGTTTTTTCACCTCCAGCACCGGGCCGGTTATGCGCGCCCAGATCCAGGCCACGGGAATCGATGATCCCTTTGCCGCTCGCCAGGCCATCCTCCTCCACAAAGATGAGCTGATGGCGATGGCAAATGAGCTGGATCCCATGCTCGTCAAGTACGGTGGCGGGGTCAAGGACATCGAGGTTTATGTCATCGACTCCCGCCTGGGGCCAATGGTCGTGACCCATCTCATCGTCGACTGCCGGGATGCCATGGGGGCGAACGCGGTCAACACCATGGCCGAGGCTCTGGCCCCCAGGATAGAGCAGATAACCGGTGGCAGGGTCTATCTCAGGATCATCTCCAATCTGGCTGATCTCCGTTTAGCCAGGGCTAAAGCGGTATTCAGGGCAGAGGATATCGGCGGCCCGGAGGTGGTGGATGGCATAATCCTGGCAGCAGAGCTGGCAGTGGTCGATTCCTATCGAGCAGCAACCCACAATAAGGGAATCATGAACGGGGTGACGGCTGTGGTTTTAGCCACAGGAAACGATACCCGGGCAGTGGAGGCGGGAGCTCATTCCTTTGCCTCCCGAACTGGCCGCTACATGTCTTTAACCAGGTACGAGAGGAATAGGGATGGCGACCTGGTGGGGACGATTGAGCTTCCTGTGGCGGTGGGACTGGTGGGAGGAGCGACCCGGGTCCATCCGGTGGCGAAGACTGCAGTGAAGATCCTTGCGGTGAAGAGCGCAGATGACCTCTCCCGCAAAATCGCTGCGGTGGGCCTCTGCCAGAACTTTGCTGCCCTCAGGGCCCTGGCCTCAGAGGGAATCCAGAGGGGGCATATGTCTTTGCATGCCCGCAATGTGGCCGTCCAGGCGGGAGCGAAATGCGACCTCATCGAGCTGGTTGCCGCCCGCATGGCTGCGGAGCGGAGGATCAATGTGGACCGGGCGGCTGAGCTGATACGGGAGCTGGAGGATCGTGGACAGGAGGGAGTTTGAAGACGAGGGTCGGAGTCCTCGGCCCAGAGGGGACCTACTCGGAGAAGGCGGCTTTAATCTGGTCAGAGGGCATGCCCTCCACAGTCCTAGTCTATTTCAAGGACTTTGATGGAGTCTTGCAGGCGGTGGAAGAGGGCGAGCTGGACTATGGAATCGTCCCTTTGGAGAACAGCCTGGAGGGTGCGGTGACGGTGGTCAATGATCTTCTTCTGCGCTTGAATGTGGTGATCGTGGGGGAGGTTAACGTTCCTGTGAGGCACTGCCTGGTGGGCCGGGGGGAGAGTGAGATAAAGATCATCCTCTCCCATCCTCAGGCCCTGGCTCAGTGCCGCCAGTTCATAAGGGAGCACTATCCAGGAGCGGAGACCAGGACCACGGGATCGACCAGCCATGCCGCCCGCCTGGCCCAGGAATTTGGGGAGATGGCGGCAATTGCCGACGCAGGCGCAGCAGAAAGATATGGCCTGCGCGTCCTGGCCAGAGATGTCCAGGATGTGAGGGAAAACGTCACCCGATTCATAGTCGCTGGGCGGCAGATCCCCAGGGCCACGGGCAAGGATAAAACCTCGCTCATCATTCATTTGGCTAAGGACAGGCCGGGGGCACTTTATTCCATATTGCAGGAGTTCGCCCAACGCAGCATAAACCTGACCAGAATCGAGTCCAGGCCCAGCCGTCGAGGTCTTGGAGACTACTACTTCTATATCGACCTGGAAGGGCATCAGGATAACAGCGTGGTTTTGGACGCCCTGGAAAAAATTAGGGAAAAAGCGGGAATGGTCAAGGTTCTGGGGTCCTATCCCCGGGACAGCTGATTACATGGAAAGGATCATAGCTTATCATCAGCAGACCAAGCACCAGCCCAATCGAATGGCTCGCGGCCCGGGGAGGATGGACTGGTCAAATCAGCCCGATCCCTTCCGCAGCTATGAGGGATCAAAGCGATTGGCTCTTGATCGCCTGGGATTCGAAGGGATGACTGCAAAGCTCAGGCCATCTCCTCTTACAAGTGAAAACCTCTCTCGCTTCTTCTTCGAGAGCCTTGCCCTCTCCGGCAGGAAAGCAGTTGCGGGCGCAGAATGGACATTAAGGGTCAATCCATCCAGCGGCAATCTTCATCCCACGGAATGCTATCTTTTGGCTGGAGGGGGCGAGGAACTGGATATCTCTCCAGGCGTTTATCACTATCAGCCGAAGGATCATTCCCTGGAGCTTTTGGCCTGCATAAGAGAGGAGAGCTGGCAGTCTCTTCACCTTCCCTCGAGCACCATTTTGCTCATCCTCACCACCATCTACTGGCGCGAGTCCTGGAAGTATGGAGCGAGGGCCTTTCGCTACTGCATGCTGGATCTGGGGCATGCTCTGGCTACGGCTGGCGAGGCGGCACGTTGCCTGGGCTGGAGGCTGTCCCTGCAGGAGGAGTTGGGAACGGACGACCTGGCCAGGATTCTATGGAATGGGCCGGATAAAATGGCGGATGGCCCCACAGGAAAAGAGCGCCCCGATGTGATGCTCGCTTTATTCAGCGATGGAAGGGTCCACAGAATGAATGAAAGGGCAAAAGAGGATCTGCGAGGAGCGATGGATCCAGACTTTTTCTGGGAGAAGCCTTCGCGCACGCCACCGGACCTGAAGCTCTACCGGCTAGCCCAGGGAGATGCCCGTCCGGCAGCCAAAGAGTCGTCCTGCCGGCAGGATATTGCATCGGACGGATGCTTTGCCGCTGCCATGATATCCCGTTTTAAGGGTCCTATTGAGCAGTATGGTCCCTGGTTTTATTCCCGGCTCTTCTGGGAATGCGGCATGATCGGCCAGGCAATGTACCTGTCAAGCGAGGCAACGGGCTTTAGAGGGTGCGGCATAGGCTGCTTTTTCGATGATATGGTACACCGCATGCTGGGCCTCTCCGATTTAAGGTATCAGGACCTCTACCACTTCACCGTGGGCCGGGCGCTCACCGATCCGAGGCTGATCGATCTGCCCGCTTACGGCTGATCGACCTTCCTTTTTTGGCCGGATTGATCAACTAGCGGGGTGATAGCTGACTGCTGTATCCAGGGCCAGACACATCTGCCCGCCACCAAAAGGATAAAATGGGTCCCAGGAGAATTGGCCTTTTAATGATGATGGCGGCACGAGCGATGCATGAGGAAGGAAAGCTATTCTCTCTAACCCTTCTTCTGGTGTTGGAACTGGCCTCTTCAGCCTCTGCGGCTCATGAATCCGGACCGGTAGGGCCCTATAATGTCTCTTTTGATATGAACACCACTGAGGACTACACCGTGGTGGTTGAAGCACTCACCCAGGGCCTCACCTCAGATGGGATCAATTTCACCCGATACAATCTGACTGTGGACGGCAGCGATCACTTCATCTTCCTCATTCTCACCAGATATGATGTGCCTATGCTCGCCAATACTACTGCCAATGCGTATATCGTCTGGGACGCCCTCATGAATGCAGGAGCTGACGAGCCGGCCATCTATCAGCCTTTGATCGATGGAAAGCCAGGGGTGCTGGGCAACTTTAGGTTCGAGAGGCAGAATCTGGGCGGGGGGCGGTATGAGGAGGGTGATCTGATCGTCGCGGCCAGCTACTCTCCAGACGGCAGAGAGTATGAGGACGGGATCTATAGGGGAAATACCGACTGCCGGGTCATATCCACCTTCCCCTGGGAGGTTGTGAGGGATATGCTGAACACCCTGCAAATAGAAGTGCCTGAGCAATGACCGGCGCGCACAATAAATAACAGCGTTAAGACTGGTCCGATTTTTTATGGATCTTCGCGAGGGAGATTACGGATCGGTTGATATCGAAAAGACTGCGCACCCTCCGGAGAGGAGCATTAACGCCCTGTCAGGATATCATGACCGCTAAAGGGGTGCCATGCCGATTGATATCGTTTATGTGCCAGCAAGTTTTTGAGCAGCAAACATTATATTTTTATATTCCAGATTGCCCCTTCCTGCCTCCGAAATGGATTAATTCAGCATCAAGAGGTTCATGGAGGATTCATATAGAAGCTAGGTGATATCTACATAAAAACCACCTTTTAATATTTGGCTAGGGAACAAGGTGCATGGAGGAATCAGAAATAAAAGCAATCAAATTGATATTGGCAGTGCTCGCATTGGGACTCATGGTTGCCGTGGGGGCAGCCTTCGAGGGTTACGACGGATCTCATCATCACGGAGGCCCGTCAGATGGTTATGATCATCCCCATCAAGACTTCGGCGGCTTCTATGACTGGCTCAGCCCAGGAGCATATTACTACAGCTATAGCTATTATCCGACCTATACCTACTACCCAACCTATTACTATCCAACCTACTATTACCCGACCTACACTCCAGTCTATACATATACTGCCCCTGTGGTCTACGATCCTGTGGTCTATGATCCCTGGTGGGCGGCAAATGTCTACGGACTGGGCGCTACCACATATTACTACTCGAGCAGCTGGTCCTGGTCGTCATATCACGGCGGATACTACTTCCGCTAAAGCATGAATAGCATATAGAATATCCGATGAAAGATCAAAGGGCGCTGGCATTAGATGGCGGGCCCGGCTGAATATGCAGCCCGGGCCTCTCCATGCAATACGATACAAACCAACGGATGCAATGCCTTCGAAGCCCTATAATCAAAAAGTAAAAGAAAAAAAGATTTTATAATTTTATTTATATCTTGGTCTTTTAGACCGCCGCATCACCAGAGACCGAACTCTCCTCTGCTGTCTTTGATTCCATATCCTGGGGTCCCTCAGATCCGCTCTCTTTTCCTGGAGGGGATATGAGCTCGGCCCGGACCTTCTCTCCAGTGTGCTTCTCGATATAGTGCACCTCTTTCATGCCCAGATGCTGGATTATCATATCTGCCAGACCGCGGCGGATCATAACCCATTCTTTATAATAGTTCAGCTCCCAGGGGACGGTGATCACCGCCACCTCATCCTTTATCTCCGCTTCAAGATCCACCCGGCCAAAGGTCTTGATAAGGGCTTTCAGCCTCTCGGTCTGATCCTCAACCGTTTCCTTTACGGTGTAATCGTAGACCACTGTCCTTCCTGCCAGAGGATGGTTGAAGTCTATGCTCACCTTTCTGCCGATCACCCTGGTAACCGTACCCGTCCGGTTATCCATGCCCACCCGCATCCCGGGAACTGGCCTTTCTTCCTTGAACCTGTTCAGCGGCACTAGCTCTATATTCTTGGGATCATGCAGGCCGAAGGCATTCTCGGGATCCATTTCCACCCTTCCAGAGTAGCCTATCTCTTTTCCGACCAGATCGCTCTCAAAGCCTTTAACCAGCTGGCCGGCTCCTACCACCACCAGATGCGGGCCGTACTGGATCTCCTCGCTGAAAATTCCCTTTTCCTCTGCCTGATCCTTATCGGTGGTGGCTATTGCCTGGCCATCAACGAACTCTGTATAGTCAATTCTGATGAAATCGCCATTTTTAACCGTCATTTCTTACTCCATCCTGATATTACTGGAACCTTATTCTCAACCCGGGCCGTCAATTTGCATGATCCTATCTTATACTTTCGCATCCCCTATGGCTTGGGCGGTTGGTTCTCCATCCGGCCGCCTCACTAGATCAAGTATTCTGCAATCCCATCTGCAAGGGGCTGCTCGCAGTAAAGGCAGCGGAGCAATACCGGATTTTTTGCTTTGACCAGCATTCGGGATTTTATCGGCTCATGAGTATTGGATATGCAGTTGGGATTCTGGCAGCGCACCACGCCCACGATCTCATCTGGCAGATCCACCGGTCGCTTCTCTATCACCTTGCAGTTACGAATGATATTGATGGAGGCCGCAGGAGCGATCAGTGCGATCCGGTTCAGCTCCTCCTCTCGCAGCTCCCGGTCCTCGACCTTGACTATATCCTTCTTGCCCAGCTTCTTGCTATCCACATTCATCACCACGGACACAGTAGCTCCAGTGGTACCTGATATGCCCAGGATCTTGAGGACGTTCAGCGCCTGACCTCCGGCAATGTGATCGATGACCGTTCCATTATTGATGGGCTTGACCCGGAGCCCTCCGGGCTCTTCCTTATTTTTATTGATTTTTTCGTTATTTTTATCAGTCATCGCGGAAAAATCAGTCAACCTGATCACCTTCAAGGAGCATCTTCAATAGAGCCATTCTCACCGGAACCCCATAAAAGGACTGCTGGAAATAGCGAGCATGAGAGCTGTCGTCGACAGAAGGTGAGATCTCATCCACCCTGGGAAGGGGATGCATGATGATCAGATTCTGCTGTGAGCTGGCCAGAGATTCAGGGGTAATCCGGTAGCTGCTCGCCACCTTCTGGTACTCCACCGGGTCAGGGAATCTCTCCCTCTGGATACGGGTCATATAGAGCACATCCACATTGTCTATCACCTCGCCCAGGTCGGCTGTCTCGCGCACAATGGTGCCTTTGCTCGATAGGTCGGCTTTGATGGGATCGGGCATCCTCAGGGTGGGCGGGGAGACCAGGGTGATATCTGCTCCATAAAGGGAGAGGGCATAGGCCAGGGAATGGACGGTGCGGCCATACTTCAGATCGCCTACCAGGGCGACATGCAAATTCTCCAGGCGGCTCTCCTTTCTGATGGTATACAGGTCCAGCAGGGTCTG
>DAIO01000049.1:0-14569 GCA_002498745.1 Methanosaeta sp. UBA533
GTCTTCCCAACTCTCCGCCTGATCTATCCTGATGCCAGGCAGCCAGCCCAACGCAGCCATCTGGCATTCTTTTATTATCGCAATAGGGCCAAAATCCCAGCCAGCAGGAGCCATTGGGAATATTGTAGCGATCGATAATTAACCTGTTTTTTCATTTATAAATCTATCGAGGTGATTTAACTTTATGATTGATAATTATCATTATTTAACATGATTGACAATCACTAGGCTTTTAAAAATTGCCATATTGTATGGATGAGAACGTTAAAGCAATCAATCGAGACTTGATGAAAAAAGAAGACTTTAGCTCCGCTAATCTGATAAAAAAAATAGGATCCCCATCAGACGATCTTCGGGATCCCATCCACTGCTTCTGGATTCATNNGATATGTCCCCAACCGGGTTTCCAAGGGCCCTCGCCTTGACGACACGGCGCATTATCTTGCCGCTCCTCGTCTTCGGGAGGTCGTTGACGAAGTGGACCTCCGTGGGCGCAGCCACCGGCCCAAGGGTCTTCCTGACGAAAGCGATCGCATCCTTTGCCAGCTCAGGGGACGGTTCATTTCCGACCCTCAGGATGACGAAGGCAACGATCGACTCGCCCTTAACCTCGTCGGGCTTTCCAACTACTGCCGCCTCGGCTATCTTGGGGTGAGCCACCAGGGCAGATTCGACCTCGGCGTTGGCTATCCTGTGGCCTGCGACGCTGAGGACGTCATCGATTCTGCCCTGGATGAAGAAGTAGCCGTCCTTATCCCTCTGCGCCTTATCTCCGGCGAGATAGACGCCGCGGCGGCCGGGAACATCCCAGTAGAACTGCCAGTACTCCTTCATGAACCTCTCTTTGTCGCCCCAGAACGCCCTGAGCATCGACGGATAGGGCTTCAAGGCCACTATATTGCCTCCGGATCCCAGAGGAACCTCATTCCCATCCTCATCCAGGATGGATATGTCATATCCGGGGAGCGGGAATGTGCACGATCCGGGCTTCAGTGGCGTGATGGGCAGCGGAGAGTTGAGGAAGGTTCCGGTCTCAGTCTGCCACCAGGTGTCCATGATCTGGAGCTCGCCTCGTCCAATGTGCTCACGATACCACATCCAGGCCTCCGGATTGATCGGCTCGCCGACGGACCCCAGTAGCCTCAGGCTTGAGAGGTCGTACTTATCAGGCCATTCTGCGCCCTGCTTCATGAACATCCTTACCGCCGTGGGGGCAGTGTAAAGGACGGTGACCTTGTGGTCCTGGATGTTCTTCCACCACCTGCCGAAGTCTGGATAATCTGCAGCGCCCTCGTACATGAGGCTGGTCATGCCCAGAATGAGCGGAGCGTAGACGATGTAGGAGTGACCAGTGACCCATCCGATATCGGCGGTACACCACCAGACATCGTCGTCCTTCAGGTCGAAGACCCAGTGAAGCGTCTGAGCGGGTCCGACGGCGTTTCCGCCCGTTGCGTGCTCGATACCCTTGGGCTTGCCGGTTGTGCCGGAGGTGTAGAGGATATACAGCCTGTGCTCCGGGTCAACCCATACCGGCTCGCACTCTTCGGACTGGCCCTTGACCAGATCATGCCACCAGATGTCCCTGCCCTCTTTCATGGCAACGTCAACGCCCGCCCGCTTGTAGACGATAATCTTCTCGACTGAAGGAGCGCCGCCAGCTGCCTCGTCGGCGTTCGGCTTCAGAGGCACCGGCTTTCCGCGCCTGTAGAATCCATCCACGGTGATGATGGCTCTGGAACCGCAGTCAGCAGCCCTGTCCATCAGGCCTTTAGAGCTGAATCCGGAGAAAACCACGCTGTGGATGACGCCGAGCTTGGCGCAGGCGAGCATGGCGATGGGAAGCTGGGGTATCATGGGCATGTAGATGCTGACCCGATCCCCCTTCTTCAAGCCGAGGCTCTTGAGGCCGTTTGCGAACTTATTGACCTCCTTATAGAGGTCGCCGTATGTGATCTTCTGGACTGGCTGGTCTGTCGGCTCTGGTATCCATATGTATGCGACTTTGTCCTTCTTTGCGCCCTTGGCGTGCCTGTCCACGGCGTTGTATGTGATGTTGATCTCACCTCCAGTGAACCAGTGGAAGTAGGGCATTTCCGAGTCGTCCATCACCTTGGTATAGGGCTTGTGCCAGTCAACGTACGTCTTTGCCATCTCATCCCAGAACTCGAGGTAATGCTCATCAGAGGAGCACCAAGCACGCATCTCACTCTCTGTCTTGAACCCTTTCTTCTTCATCCACTGCATTACGTTGGAGTTCTCCACCAGATCCTTTGGCGGATTAAAGATTCTGGTCTCGTCCTGAAATACTGTCGTCTTCAACTTCTTGTCTTCTTTGCCAGCCAATTCCAACACCTCCTAAATCAAAGCCTAATATTTCGCGCACTTTTCTCCTGTCCCAGAAAACTTGACGCGAAGAACATGCCCGCTGTCCACTCTAATTCGTCACAGAGAACAGCAGTTTTGCACATTTCCGATTGTCTTTCAGATAAATAAGGTTTTTGCTTGTTAATAATTATAAATAATAATGATTGTAGATCATACAGCTTGGAGAGACGGTCGAATCTCGAATAGCCTCGAAGCAGCCGTGCCCGGCCGCCGGAAGAATACTGTTAATGCCAGCTTATTCAGGCTCACAGATATGAGGAAATTAATGCAAAAATAGCATCGCGAGCAACAACCATAGCTCTTTTCCGCAGCAAAACCTAAATAAATAGCTGACTATGAATCATAATTGGAGAATTCCACCTAAATAATATGGAGTGGCTTCCATGATCTTTATCTTGCACCATCTTCCCAGATCCAGCGCGCCAGGGATTACAATACCAGCATAATTGGCAGATCGGGCCTTCATGGTTTTGCCTCTCCCACACTCAGTCACAAGAGCATGCAATACCTTCCCCAGATAACGGCTATTCCTTCTCTCAGCGATCTCCAGCCATATTCGGGTCATCTCCCTCGAGCGGTCTTTCTTAATCCTGTCCGGCATGTCGTAGAGCCTGGCGGCTGATGTTCCAGGCCGAGGGGAGAATCTGGTGATATTCACCTTATCCGGCTGCAATCTCTTAATCAGGCTCATGCTCTCCTCAAAATCCTCATCCGTCTCGCCGGGAAATCCGACGATTACATCAGTGTTTATGGAGATATCGGGAATGGATGATCTAAAAGCCTTTACGATATCGATAAAATCCTGCACAGAGTAATGCCTGCCCATGCTCTTGAGGACTTCATTCGAGCCGGACTGAACGGGGATATGAAGGAAACGGTAGATCTTCGGGCTCTGAAATGCCTCAATCAGCCTATCCTGGATGAGCTGAGCGCTATCGGGATTCATCATGCCAACTCTGAGCATGAAATCCCCTGGAATCTCAGTCAGCGTCTCCAGCAGCCCGGCCAGATCAGATCCAAGATCGGATCCAAATGCGGCAGTGTCCTGAGCAGATATCTGGATCTCGGCAGTGCCAAGCTGTGCCAGCCTCTTCACGGCAAAGACCACATCCTCAACCGGGCGGCTCTTCAGCCTGCCCCTGGCCTTTGAGACTATACAGTAGCTACATGAGCCGTTGCAGCCGTCCGCCACATTGACAATGCCACAGCTCTCTCCTCTGGGAGATGATTCGCGAAGAGGTGCATCAATATGCCTATGCTCTGAAGGCACGGCCCAACCATCAAATAGTGCAGCGATCCTGGCGGCATCTCCTTGCCTCAAAGGTCCCAATCGCCCCCGGCAGCGCAGCGATTGAATCGACTGGGGTATTGCCGCCGCCAGGCAGCCGGCGACGACCAGCCTCTCGCCCTCCAGCTGCCGCAGCCGGCGGAGGATTTTTCTCTCCGTCCTTTCGGTGACCGCGCAGGTGTTCACTATCACCATGTCAGCCTCCTTAAGGCCAGTGGGGATATTGCCCATCTCCTGCAGGGCCTCTGCCAGATCCTGGGAATTTCCGAAATTCGATGTGCAACCAAAGGTCTCGATATAAAACCTCATTCCAAAGCCTCACTTGAGGCCGTCTCCTCCCTTCTCACCTGATAAATCCCATTGATCGCCCCGATGACTGCCGGGGCGAGGAAAAAGCCGCCGATCCCTGCCACCAGAGCCCCTCCAAAAAAGGAGAGCATTACCAGCAATGGGTGCAATGAGGATCTGGTGGAGATGATATAGGGCCTTATGAACAGCTCTGAGGGGAGATAGATGAGGGCGGAGCTGAGGACCAGGAAGAATAGAGCACCCTCCAGGCCTACGGTGAAGTAGCGGTAGACGGCCAGGGGGACCAGGACCGCCCAGGAGGTGAGGACTGGGACCATGCCGGCGACAAAAACGATGCTCGCCAAGGCTATGGGCCGGGGGATGCCGAAGAGATGGAAGACGACCGCCGCGATCAGGCTTCCCACGATTGAGGTATAGACGGTGCCGATGAATATGCCGCTCAGAATTCTGTCGATTCTTTCGATGTACCGCTCAAGAACCCTCATCTCTCCGTCTGGCAGGAGGGATATCAACGATCCCACAAAGCCCTCGCCATCCAGGAGGATGAAGTAGCAGATGGGAAAGGAGATGAGAAAGTTGATTATCCCCAAAGAGGCCATCCTGCCGATTTGGAGGATGGGAATAGATGCTGCCAGGGAAGCGATCAGGCCGAAGGCGTTCTCCAGGCCCGAGATCAGGCTCTCCCTGGCCCAGGAAGGAAGGTCTGTCGCCGTCTGCTGCATGAGATATCCAAGCCAGTACCTGAGCGCCTCCTGGTTCTTTGCCAGGGCTATTATCTGGGTTGCCACCTCAAGGGTTCCCAGGCCCAGCATGAGGAATATGGGGACCACGACGCAGATGGCGGCAACAAGCGACCCGAGCTTTTTTCTCTTGCCGAACCGATCCCTTATGGGCCGGCCCACATAGGCAAAAACGCTGCCCAGGATTATGCCGTCTAAGAATGGAAAGGCAAAGCAGGCGGTCATGAGGACTGCGGCCAGGGCTAGGATCAGAATGCCCTTATGCTCTCTGCACCAGCGGTCAGGGTCGTAGTCCATGGGTCACACCGAGGAATGAAGCATCTTGTCTTGCTGCGGAATTCATTCGCTTGATAGATATGGGTGACGCTTTGGTAATGTTTCAAGGGTATGAGAAAAGGGTGGGCAGAGATACGCCAGAGGTGCGTAAAGAAATGATAACTGAAGATCAAGCGTACTCCATATGTTAGGAAATGAACTCTTCCTGAGGCTTCGCCTGCCACTGTTCTCTGTTCCTTTTTCTTGCATTGATCGTCTCTGTGCGTTCTTTGTGATCTTTGTGCGCTTTGTGGTTGGTTAAATTGGCTCTTAATTTTATTGCATAGCTAATTATTTCACTACAAAGAACACAAAGCGCACAAAGGGGCCATAAAAGAAAAGACGGCACTCCCCTCGAAAACTCATCTTCTCTCAGGCATATGCCAGCTCCAGCATTCCCTCCAGCCTCTCCAGCCTCTCACCAGGATCTTCGTTCTGCTCACGCACCCAGGCAACCAGCTTCTTTATTGCCCGACCGCTGTCGATGATATCTCCCGCCTTCCCCACTCCCTCTCGCAGGTCTTCTGAGCGGCCGGTGATGCAGAGCAATGGCGCAGCATTCAGGCATACAATATCCCTTCTATCCCCCCCGTCTAAACCTGACAGAACTCGAAGGAGCCTTACTGCCTCCTCTTCGATATTCCCGCGGTTGAGAAGGGCAGACTCATCCCCCTTCTCCAGGCCCAGGTCGCAGGAATTCAGGGCATATTCCCTGATCCTTCCATCCTCATCCAGCTCTGCCACATCCGTCCTTCCAAGAGTGGAGAGTTCGTCCATCCCCCGCAGATCGTCCCCGCTCCGGCCGTGGACAACAAAAGCCCTCTTGTAGCCGATCTCCCTCATCGCCTTTGCGATAGGCAAAACCATCTCCCGGCTGTAGACACCGCGAACGCCATAAGCGGGCAGAGCGGGATTGGCCAGAGAGCCGGCAATGTTCAGAACTGTACCGAACCTGATCTGAGAGAGGATCCTGGAGAGGGCTGAGGGGTGGACCTTGCCGCTCATGCCGTTGAATATGCCGATCCCTGCCACTTCGATGCTCCTTTTCACCAGGTCCACATCGCAGTCAACGTCTATCCCGAGCTGCTCGAGCATATCCACTGTGCCGCAGCGAGAGGTTATGGCCCGAGAGCCGTGCTTGGCCATATTGATACCATCCGCTGCCGCCACAATCGAGGCTGCGGTACTGATGTTGAAGGTCTTGATCGAGTCCATGCCAGTGCCGCAGTTCTCCGCCAGCGGCCCCTGAACGCTTGGGCGAACCTTCAATGTGTCCACCTCATATATCGCCTCCCAGATGCCGGCGATCTCCTCGGCTGTCACCCCCTTAGCGGTGATGGCGGCCAGGAACGCCCCCTGCTGCAGATCTGGCTGCTCGTCATTCAGGATCTGACGGAATAGATCTGAGGCTTCGCCTCGGGTCAGGTTCCGGCCTTTGATCAGTTCGTCCACCTTGCCCCCAAAATGCTTCAGGCTCTCTTCCGATACCAATTTCAGCAAATCTTTCGCCATCTTCCCCTCGCTTCGTCCCTTAAAACACTAAACTCACAATAATTTTGCAGCAGTTTCATTCGCGCTGCTATTGCTGTTATTTTTTCTAAACGGCACAGACAACAGACTTCAATCCTGCTCGCCTGGAGGAGTGCTCAAACGCATCCGAGATTCGGGCCAGATCAGCTCTTTTGGTGATGATCCAGTCCGCCCTGATCTCGCCCGATTCCAGGAGGCTGGCCGCCATTCTATTCTGCCGACTGCTGCAGCCATATGCTCCTGTTATGGTCTGCTCGAGGTAATGCATCGACCCAAGGTCGATCATCCCCTCGTAATCGCCCGGCTGGGGCCCGGAGAATATGCATATCCTCCCCCCAGGGGCAAGCAGCCTCATCTGCCTTTGGCCGATCTTCACCTCCGGGGTGGCAGTGAGGATAACGTCAACTCCCCTGCCATCGGTCTCGCTCAAGATTGTCCTTTCCGCTTCCTCGAACGGGTCCTGCCCCTCCTCCCGGTTGCCGGTTGACAGGTCGATCACCTGGGCAGAGGTATGCCTCTTGATCTCCCTGATCCGTCCGGGCAGCCTCTCTGCCAGCAGGATCTCTCCTGCCCCCCGCATCTCCGCCATAAGGGCATGAAGAGCTCCAATTGGTCCTCCGCCCCAGATCAGGACGCTGTCACCCTCTCCGACCCTGGACTGCTCCTGGCCGTTAATGCAGCAGGCCAAAGGCTCGGCCAGGGTGAAGAGGGCCGGGTCTACCTCCTCGGGCAAGGGATTTAGAGCGATGCTGATGCCAAAATGCTCAGAAAAGCTCTGAGCTGGCAGGGGCAGGGCCATGTACTCGGCAAACCCCCCATCCATGTTGAAGCCGATTATCTTCATGTCCCGACAGCGGTTGTCTGCACCCCGAAAGCAGGCATGACAGTGTCCACAGGCGATGCCCGGCCAGAGCTGGACCAGCTCGCCTGCCCTGATGTGACGGCCATCGGCCTGCGCTTTGCGGTCTATCTCTTCTATCCGGCCCACGACCTCATGCCCCAGGATGCGGGGGTAGCAGAGGTCCCTGTGCCCCTGATCGAGCATCTTTATGTCCGTGCCGCAGACAGCGCAAGCCTCGACTCTGATCAGCGCCCCTCCTGGAGGGCACCTGGGCGTCGGCAAATCCATCAGCACAAGCCTCTTCGGGCTTTTCAGCACGGCCGCTTTCATGGCTCGATTCTGGATCCTACTTATTGGGAAGCTCGACCGTCATCAATACCCGGTCGGTCTCATGGACCAGCTGCTCTTGAGTGAATCCATAAAGCCCGGCCAGAAGGCTGGCTCCGCCCATGCCCACCCCCTCTTTGACGTAACCCTGGGCATAGACCTGCAGCCCGGGAATCTTTGAGCTCTCCAGCCCTGGATCGGCATAGTAGTAGGGCCTGCCCGTAGCCTCCACTATTTGCCGGAAGTTGGCGGTCCTGTCCTCCATGATGTACTTCGTGGTGGCAATGGAGATGTCGCCTTTCAGGTCCAGGGCCTTTCCCAAAGCCAGCACCGTAGCCATCTGCGTTCCCCCTGCCAGCACCACTCTGCACCCGGATAAGCCGCTGATCAATCCCAGGGCGCAGGGCATCATGGGGTCGCCCAATTCCCGTATCGCCTCCATTGGGTCACCCTTCAGGCTGCCCGGAGCCACTCCTGCCCTGGCCATTGCCTCTGCTGCCACCTGCTCCTTGAGCCCTGTTGGATTGGAGACGAAGCTGCTGCTGACCTTTTCTCTGTAGCCGAGGGCCCTGAGAACGGCAAGAGCAGTGGTTGTGCCGCCTGCTATTGACTCCCCAATGAATATGCAATCGGAGAGCCCGGCAAGCTTGCTTCCCAGCCGCCTGGCCCTCTCAAATGTCCCCTGGGGATCTATGACAGCGCTCTTTTTTCGGATGTCGCCTCCCGGCTGGCCTCCCAGCTCGACATAGGGGACAGCAGGCTTCTTTCGCAGGCCCGAGGCTACGAAGAGAGAATTGATGCCGGTCAGGTTCAGCGCCGCTTTGGTCACAACCGCCGGGGTCGGCGAGCCCCCTGGAGCCTCAGGCAGCTCGGGCATGGTGATAATCTTGTTGGTCTCCACCAGCTCGGCGTCTGCGCCTGGGGTGTAATCTGTCAGCTCGGGTGAGGTTCCTGCCGCCGAGAGGCCAGGTATCTTTCCGGTGTCCGTATTGGATATGATGCAGAGGAATAGTGGCCGCTTAGGGCGCGGCCCGAAATCGGGGTAGATCCATTCTGGCATGAGCTATAATCCGGCGATCCGGTATATTAAATCAACGCTGCATTATTTAATTCAAGTTTATTTGAATGGCGCTAAAGTGGTTTTGTACTCTCGCGCAGGTGCCACCGATCGCTATTGGAGAGACTCTCATATTCTTCTTTCTCTATTCCAATCGATATTGAAAAGTCCCCCTGGGGTCGTCGTCCTCTGTGCGCTCTGTGACTCTGTGGTTTTATTCCCGTATACCAGATCCCTTTTTCTTCTCGCCTCTGGCGATATCAGCCCTGTTCAGCCTGCCCCCCGAGGTCTTCGCCGGCCATAGATCGACAAAGGCTTATAAAGGAGAAGATGAGACTGGGGCTTGTTGTAGGCAAATGACGAAAAGTCTATCGCCGATAAAGGAGGTTTATAATTGAGCTTAAGATACATGATTCTTCCCCTGTTGCTTGTATTGCTCACCGCAGGCCTGTCCCTGGGGCAGACCGCCGATAACGCAAGCATTGTGGATGACAATTCCAGCATAGAGGCAGCTTTGGATCTGAACGCCACCCTGCCCGCAAACGAGAGCGCTTCCATGAATGAGACAGAGAATGCGACCGCTGTCGCAGTCAATCTGACGCCAGCGATCTCGGGGCCGAATCTGAACTACATCTGGCAGTTCTCCGGCATTGAGGCAGGCCCCATAACCATGGTCCTGGAGCAGAATGGCAACGATCTCTTGGGACGGGCAAAGTATGAGCCAGAGGGCGGAAAAGCCTGGAATGCAGATGTAATAGGCTCAGTGGCAGGAGAAAAAGTTGACCTGACCATGAGCGCCCTGAAGGATAATGTGCTGATCATTACCAGGTTATCAGGCATCTTGGCCAATGAGGACATCAGCGGCAACTTCACCCAGGCGAGCGAGGGCAAGGTCATCAACAACGGCACCTTCAATGCCATGTGGATCAATCCGGACACCTCCAGCTACACTCCTGCAACGGTTGAGGCACCAGCGGCAGTGGTAACGCCAGCGGCCCCCGTAGCTAATGCGACCACGACTAGTGAGACTGCTGAAGAGGAGAAGAAATCAAGATTCGTCGACGTTCGTGAGTATAAAGATAAAATCGGACCAGGCGGCGACCTCAGCGGCATTCCACCAGGCATGGGCTGAATTGGACTTCAGATTACGGAATAATGCGCCATAAAGCTGGCGCAGCAAATCTTTTTGCAGATCAGCTTGATAGCTAGGGTAGAATGTGGTGGTTCTAAATGAAAGTAAATTGCTTGATGAGAGGATGGCATATCCTTCCTCTGATGATCTTTCTCATCTGTGCTGCCTGTCCTTCGCTCGCCCAGGAGGCGGACAGCTTAGGTGCAGAGACGGTAGCGATAGATTCGGCGGCACCGCTCTTGGCACTGCCGTCAACCGATGAATCCATTCCGGAGAATGCATCGATCCCGGAGAATGCCTCCATCATGGATAATCAATCCGCCAACGTGAGCCAATCCGTTCCGATTTCCAGTCAGTCTATCCTGGACCTGAGCTATATCTGGTCGGTTTCAGGTATCGAGATCGATAACGTGATAATGGCTCTCAATCAGGAGAATGAGATCCTCTACGGCCAGGCAAAATACGAGCCGGACGGCCAGGGGGCCTGGAATGCAGTGGTCATTGGATCAGTAAAAGAGGACAATGTAGATCTGGTCATGACCTACCTTGATGATGGCTCAGAGACCTCCACCCGCCTGAACGGGACATATGACCCCTCGAACCAGTCGATAAGAGGCGATCTCTTGAAGGTGAAAGATGGCGAGATCTCCGAGCGGGGCACCTTCGAGGCCATATGGATCAATCCCGATACCGCCAGCTACACCCCTGCGGTCATGCCCCAAAAGGCTGAGCCCTCAATCGTCCAGAGCGAACCAAGCAGCTCAGTGGCTGCCATGAATGAGTCGGTTGCAGTAAAATCGGGCACTCGCTCAGAAGATTACTACCACGATGTCCGGCAGGATGCTGTGAGTATCCTGACAGGCGTTGGAGATCTCAGCCAGATACCCATTGGAATGGGAGGAAGCGGTCTGTCTTAAGACCCGTTTGCTCCCTTTTCGTTTTTATCTCCCTTTTCGTCCTTTTCATGGGACTCAATGATCTCAGAGAGTGCATTCAAGACCACCTCCAACTCCGGACGGCCCAAGCCATATGTGCTCAGCTTGAACTGGCGGGTGAGGCCAGGCTTGATGCCGCACACTCCTCTATCCTTCATCTCCCGGTAGAGGAAGTAGCGACCTCCTTTTGCAGTCTGAGATATATCATAGAGCCTCTCGGTCAAAAAGAACATCAGATCGTGGTTATGCGGCCGATCCCCTACCTGGACCAGATCCATCTTCTCCATCTCGCTGGAAAACCAGCGGGCATTCTCCAGCTCCTCTGGCCAGCGGCCCACCCTTTCTACCACTGTTGGGAATGAGGCCATCAGGGTTATGAGGGGCGCTCCTCGCACAGTGCAGCCTAATAGCTCCACCTCCTTATTCTTCTTGGTAGCGGAGGGCCTGAATATGATCCGGGCATACTCCTCCGAGGCTCCCAGGACGCCCACCGGCCCGCAGGCGGCCATGGACTTATGGCCACTGCCTACGATTATGTCTGCCCCCAACTCCCGAGCCTTCACCGGCATCCTGCCGACGGAGTAGGCGCCATTGAGAAGGAGCGGCACACCGTAATCGTGGCAGACATCAGCTATCGCTCGCGCATCAGCCAGATTACCGTAGTTGCCATCGGGATAGGTCAGGAGGGCCAGGGTTACGTTTCCCTTCTTCTCATAGGCTCTCTCTATAGCCAGAGCATATCCCTCAGAGCTTATGGCATAATCCGGCTCCTTGCTGGGGGGCACATACTCCACATTAAGTCCCGCTCGCTCTGCTGCCAGAACCGAGGTGTAATGGGCATTGCCATCCATCACCACGAAATCCCCCTTCTGGCACAGGCAATGCATGGCAGCGAACTTCCCCTCCCGCGCGCCATGGGTGACTCTAACCTCATCTATGTCCAGGAACTCCGGGAGGATGCTGTGCACAAACTCCTCCACCGGAGGATTCTTTATGTGATCCAGCATACCGGCGCAAAAATCGCAGATGGAGTAGCCGTCGCCCCACTCCACCAGAGCAGCCCTTGCCTCGGGAGTCAATATTCCACCTCTCTGCAGGGGATCCACATTTATCTGGGCAACATCCCTCTTAAGCCTGGTGAACTTCTCTAGACTTTCAAGCATTTGATTGTCAACTATCTCTCTTGCAGTATAATCCTTTGCCAGAATCAGGCAAAAGGTGATATATTTTCCAGGCGAATTCATTTCAATGGCTCTGGTGATAGGTCACCGCACAGCCCGCGCGCTCGCCGCAGAAAACAGCCTGGAAGGGATAAGAGCCGCGAAGCGCTGCCTTGCGGATTATGTCCATATGGATGTGAGGCTCTCTCATGACGGCAAGCTCGTGCTGATGCATGATGAAAGCTTGGACAGAACCACAGACGGCAAGGGAATGGTCCAGGATCTGAACTGCATTGAGCTTAAGGCGATCCATGCCGGAAATGAGCCAGTTCCCACTCTGGCAGAGGCTCTATCCCTGGCAGAAGAGCTGGAGCTGGGGGTGGTGGTGGAGATGAGAGAGGAGGGCCTGGAAGCCCTGGTGGCAGATGCCGTGCCGAAGAAAAAGAGCATCATCACCTCCTCCTATCACTCCAGCCTGCGCGAGATCAAGGATATCTCCGATCTTAAAACCGGCATCATCATCACCTCACTGCCCATAAAGCCGGTAGAACTGGCCCTTTGGGCAGGAGCCGATGCCATATTTCCAGAGAGGATAAATCCCCGCCTTTTCAAGGAGGCGCATCAGAAGGGGCTTGAAGTCTACCCGGGGGTGGTCAATACAGCACAACAAGCCTCTTGGCTTCTCCGACTGGGAGCGGACGGTCTGGTCACAGACGATCCCTGTCTTATAAGAGAGGCGCTAGATCAGCCGGTCAAGGCCACGGGCCAGTCCAACTGCGAATACTATCCCTGCCACCATTTCGAAGGTCAGGACTGCACCCATTGCTTCTGTCCCCTTTATCCTTGCAGGGATGAGGAGCTGGGCAGGTTCGTGAGAACAAAGAGGGGGAAGAGGTTCTGGAGCTGCATCGACTGCAAGCTCGTTCACCGGCCAATTGTGGCAAAATATCTGTCAGAGCACCCAGAATCGACTACAGAAGAGCTTAAAGCCCTGGCGGACTGATCGACTCTCATCTCACCATAATGGCTTCGGGACAACCGATCTTGATCGAGAATATAGTTTTACCGACGGAAAGCTTTATGGACACCTGATGGATAATGCAGGACTCATGAGACACATTATCCTTGTACTGATTGCTCTGATTGCTCTGGTTGGGCTTATGCCAGGCGGCATGAGCAAGGATCCTGCGCCGTTCGATAATGGAGAGATCAATGAAGCGGGGGATGAATCTCTGCTGACCACTCCTTCCATAGCTGCTTTCCTCAATGATAGCTGGGCGCCAACCCCATTCGTGGCACCTCTTGCCAGCGCCCCTCTGTATGCCAAGAAATCTTTCAGCAATAACACCACCAACAGCACATATGCCATATTGGATTTCCTGCAAAACGACACCAACAATGCAACTAATACCAGCCTGGCCACCTATATGGTCGAAGGGGGAAACATCTATCAGTTCCTGAAAAATGACTGGAATCCCTCAACGCCGGTTGAGGTCGTCAAGGGCACCCCCTACACCAAGGGCAAGATGAGCTAGGTCCTCATCCGCTGAACTTTTATCTCTATAGGGAGTGCAGAGGGGCGAAAGACCCCGGTCTTCAGGCCGGGGATGTAGAGCCCCTCGCTGATTACTTTCGCGCCACTTAGATCTGCTATATATTCTTTCATGATCACCTCATATCTGGTTCCCTAGCCAATCTAGGGTACAGATTCACGCCTTCCTCGGAAGGTAGGGCACTCTTGGATCTACCAGGAGAAAGACGGTGAACGTGGATCAATCTCTCTGTCGGGTAAAGATTTCGTAAGGAGTCGAGATGAGCAGGGATATAACTCTCTGCAATACAAGCCACGGACTTTAGGCAGGGGTAGTTGACGCTTTTGCACCAGAGTATCTCTTCAGATTGAGGCTCACCACATCAAAGGGGATGGTGTGTTTATCCTGCTTAAGAAGGATCTGCAGCATCTCGTGTTCTTTGCTATAGGATAGAACAACCTCTTTAGCGTAGCTTATTCCCTCAGCAGTTAGCATATACTCATATCTCTGCAGCCACTGGCCACGGATCTCATAGTGTCTTTGGTCCTGATAGATCATGCCATTGGCAACGAGGATCTGAATATCCTCGAAAAGCCTCTCGCTATAGGGGAATCCGTATTCAGAATGAAAGGAATAATCAAATAGTCCTGAAAGCCCACCAGGGCCCAGGTCCCTGAGCCTGGCCACAGTCCTGTAGAGCCAGGTTATGTTTCTGATCCGGGGAACCAGGATCTTCTCACCGTATATCTCGGAGAGCATATTATGCAAAGCATAAAAGAGCAGCAATAGTCCATCGATGGGAAGATAGCTCTCGGAGCGAATAAAGGACAGCAGCTTTGCCGCTTGCTCCATAACTTCATCAAGGGAGATCTCCGGTCTATCGTCGGAGAAGAAGGATATGGCGATCTGGCGGGTCAGCGACTTTACCAGGCCCGCGGCCAGGGCGGATTCGTCATAGAGAAAGCTATCCGCCTGGGTCCTCATGGACCTGGGCACTCCGCTGCCCACGGTGATG
>DAIO01000202.1:0-194 GCA_002498745.1 Methanosaeta sp. UBA533
TTGAGACTCTGAAGGGTCATTTGGGAATAGATAATGATCTGCTTGGGATTGCCATTAAATCCCTTCTACCATCTGGGAAATATGCTATCGTCAAGACTCCAGGAGATAAGCGAAAGCGAACTTTGGTCATGCTTCCGAGATAGACGAATTTCGTATAATACTATTATCGGTATCGGCTAGATAACTAACAGAAA
>DAIO01000202.1:205-19619 GCA_002498745.1 Methanosaeta sp. UBA533
TTGAGAAGAGAAGAGATAATAAGAGGTGTATATAAATGAATAGAAAAGAATCATCTTGTCCTCGGTTTGACCAGATAGACGAATACGAATTTCGTGTATTTCGGAGATAATTAGCATGGTATCTGATAAGCAATTTGCTCATTTCTTCCCGCCTGACTTCAGGATGAAGCTGGCAGATAGGAGACCAGATGGACGGAGAACATGGTACATATGCAAAATATGTAGGCGGGCATTCCCTAGGTACATGGTAGATGCTAGAAGCTGGAAACAAGGCGGGTTCAGGGTGGGTGTTGTCTGCAAGCACTGCCTTGAAGAAAAAGTACCAGATGCCAAATATGAATCACTCGAGGAATACACGAAGGGGCAGGTAGAGGCCAGAAAGTCAGCGGCTGAATGGGATAAACAGCCCTTTGATATTGAAAAAGTGACAGAAAAATTCATAGAATCAATGAAGTCCACCTGGGGCCGGCCAGAAGAGGATGTACCACCCGAACGAACCATAGACGAACTGGAGATTATGCTATCAGAAGGAAAGTGCACCATTGCCTATGCTAATGCTACTAAGGACGTGAGGGCAATGTGCAGACTATGCACCAATGAAACATGCCCCGGTCCTTATTTACTGGGAGAGTGGGAAGATTCCGGCGATGATGAAACTGCATGGGAAGTAAAAAAGGCGATGGATCTAGCCAAAAAGACAAAACCAAAACGTCTGAAAATCTCTAGCAACGGGCATGTTCTCGGAGATGGGGCCCTCCAGGGCACCGATAGCTTAATATCCTACACACCCCATCTTTCAGTCAGAACGCCTGGACTCAACCAGAACCCAGGCTTTCACAGCTCGTGGCCCAGGCAGAGTCCCCACGTCGCCAAACAGAAGGACTCCACCCAGCTAACTTTTGAGGAGGACTCTCCTGATCTCGCAAGGCTCGGGAGTAACAACAACCCTAGCAGCATGTTGTCTATCCTCCTCTTCTTCTTCTTCTTCTCATCACCGCCATAATCGAGAGAGGCCGCCGGAACGTGGCCACGAAGGAGCAACTGGATTATATCTCCGGCAAGCGGTATGAGGCGGGTCTCCTCCATCAAATACCCGTCAAATGCCCATCAAATACCATCGCCCTTTTGCCCTCCATCCCACAGCGCCTTAGCCCCATTGCATTTCTGGCAATATCTCGGGCCGGGATGTGTATTTGTAGGCCCAGTTTGGTGAAAGTCGATTCTAGGGCATTACAGAGATTATAAAAATATGCGAATACTGAAATTGGGAAAAGGGGGGCGAGCGCCATCAGTTGACGCTCTATCCGATGTAGCCACGGTTCGCCCGGTGGACCACTTCCTCGACACGGCTCTTGAACTCAAAGCTGGACAGCTCCCGCTCAAGGACTTCTTTGATCTGGCGACCGAGTGTGTATCCGTCTGTGCCCGCGCCTGCATTGACATTGACAGTAATGCCTCCCAGGGAGACGTCGCCAGTGGCCCCCCCGCCGTCGGATGCTCCTCGGAGGAGATCGATCAGGTTGGAATCCCGGGCGACCTCGGCGGGCACTATGGGCTCCCCCTCATCAACCCACGCCAGGCCGGACTTTGTGACCTCGCCGCCAGTAGCATGCTTGTTCCCCATCACCCAGTCGATGACACTCCCACCAGCCTCACCAAGAACCCTGTTTTTCATGGCGAGGGCATCGATCAGTAAGCCGGCAACGTCCCTCTCCTGCACATCCCCCTGGATTCGTTTTACCTCGTCTTTTACAATGCCCTCAGCTTCGTCGTAAACATCTTTCGCACTGGGTAGCGCGGGCAGTGATGGCAGTGATGGCAGACTCAATCCTGCTGGGTTCCTCAGATCTTCAGCGATCTTTTTTGCATCAGCCTTCAAATGTGAGCTGATACCAATAGCTTCACCTCGGCTGATCTCCGTGGAACCTTCTGCTGTGAAGTCTCGCCAACCTTCGCCTGGCGACTCTGCGCCATACTTGTACTCTCCTGTGGCGTCGTTCTTCCAGTACTTCTCACCGGATGCGGTCCGGGCCAGATATTCCTGTTGTGCTTCGGAAAGGCCTGAGAATGCTGGATTTTTCTTGATCTCCCCCAGCACGGCGGCGGTGAGTTCCGATCCGGTTTTGCCGCCCGCTCCGAACAGATTTCCCAATTTCTCGCTGAGAGTGGCATAAATGCTGCGAAGCGGATCTAACAGATCCTTTATGCCATCGTATATCCCCTGAAGCCAATGGATAAACCCGGTCCAGGTGTCGTTAGCCTTTTGCAGTACCCATAGAATAGCATCCTGGACCTTCTTCTGCGGTTGCAGCGATTCGGCTACCGCCAGAGCTACACCCGTTGGCGACATCCGGAGGATCAGCTCCAGACCTCCTCGGGCAGCACCCAGGATATCCCCGGACTTTGCCATCTTATAGACGGCATCCAGCATATCGAAAAGCCGGGCAACATGGCCGGTTACAACTTCGATACCGGCCCCCAGGCCGCCCATCAGGTCGGTGCCTTCTCCGAGCAGCCCCAGTATCCTTAACAGCTCTGTGAACCCGGTGATCAGGTCTTTACCTATTTCCGATTGGGCGAAGTGGTCCCAGGCTTTCGAGAACACGCCGAACCGAGACTCCAGTGCAGAAACGGCTACCGCCAGAGCAACTATTGCGACTATCGCCAGACCTATCGGGTTTGCCAGCAACGATGCTGTCAGAGCCTTTGCGCCCGCTGCAGCCAGCATGAAGGCGGGCGGCAGAACCGTAACCGCCGTGCCCAACGCCAGTATCACGGTGATGAGAGCGGGAACTTCCGGAGCTAACGCTAGCAGTCGTGTTACAGCCGTAAAGAATTGGATGACGGCACTAGCAGCGGGCCGGATGGCATTGCCCACCGCGACATTCAACGAGTTAAATGAGTTGACGAGGTCACCCATCCGCACCCTGTAGCTATCGGTATCGTCCTTCAGAGGGCCCGCGATGGTTTCCATGGCCCTCACCCCCATACGCTTATGGGCTTCTTGTTCGATTATGGCCTGACCGTATGACGACTTGATCATGTGGGCGTACTTCGGATCCTTCATCACCAGCATTTTCTCGCTTTCCAGAGCACCCTGCTGGAAGAGTTCGGGTGCCTTGGAAGCTATGACCCGGCCTAT
The DNA here is from genome assembly GCA_002498745.1 of Methanosaeta sp. UBA533. Lineage (GTDB taxonomy): Archaea > Halobacteriota > Methanosarcinia > Methanotrichales > Methanotrichaceae > Methanothrix. Next base: position 3,348 of record DAIO01000202.1, read on the forward strand.
GTCGCTTGTGGGATCGATCTCGCTGGTCACGGTTTGGAGGAGCTGTTTTTCGTTCTCGATGCCGAAGGAAGCGAGCGATTGGCCGAATGTAGACCTCATGATCTTCTCGGCGTTGAGAGTCGTCCGCTCGATGACGTCTTCGTCCTCGTAGCCGGTCATGCGCATATAAGCACCCAGCTCGCCCCTGGTCAGAGAGGAAGTGCCAAAACCCTTGTCACCCGCCTGGATGAAACTTAATGCCCGGCCAGCTTCGGCACCAAGCGCATCCTTGATCATATCTATGTTCAGCCTGGCCGATTCCGACACCTGTAGCGCAGATTTGGCATATGCGACCATTCCCACAGCAGAACTTGCCACCACCAATCGGCCTGCATCCAGCCGATCAAATAGACTGCCTATGGTGTCGCCTGCCTTTTGCGATTGGTCCGTGAAATCTTTGAGGCGATCGCTCAGGCCGCCCAGGGCTTTGTCCTGGTCCTTGATGCCTTTGGTGGTTTTCGAAGAATCGATGCTGGAAGCCGCTTTGGTCGCGGCCTCGATGTTCTTGATGGCCTTTTCGGCTTGGCTGGTCGTAGCCTCAATGGCTACCACATAGTTCTTTTGCGTGATAGATACGGCTTTTGCGATTATATCTTCCAGGCCTTTGCTGGCATCGTCCTGTATGAGTGTCCTGATGATGAAGTCACGCACGTTTTCGAATGGCATTATATAGTCCCTCCTGGATTAAACAGCACTCAGGACGATCTTGCCATCTGCATCCACCCGCAATGGCTCGACCTCGCCGCTCTCCGTGACCCCACACAGGATTATGTACGGCTCGCCGCTGTCGGTTCCTTCGACAACCTTGATCCGCCCGTCGCTTCGCTTCCGAATATACATGGCCGGGAACACCCTACCGCCTCACAGCCTTGCCCCTGCGCGGTATCTTCGTCCTCGCTGCTGGTGCTCCTGGCTTGATCGCTGGCCGGCGCTTTGGCCGCTCGACTGTCTGGCCGCCTAGGGTTCCCTCCTGGCCGCCGCGATACGTTCCACCAGTATTAAGACACATTTAATCACCACATCCTCGTATATGTTTTATCATCTTGATTGAATATTAATTCGGGCAATGCTCTCTCAAGCTTGCCAGCGTTCCATTCTTGCTCAAATTCAGCATGCCACGGGCAATTGTGGCCCTGCATGTAGGTTTCGAAGTCTGTATGCTCATCAATTCGATAGCCATTCACAAAATATGCCCACTCAGCTACGGCCTCAAAGCCATCCAGGTCCTCAGTCCCGCAGCAGCATCGCCAGGACCGGCTACCTGTGGTATCGTCGCAGGTCAACACTTTCACCCCAAGCTCTGCCGCCATTCCTTCCAGCTTCTCGATTGCTGCCTGCTGCTCCGCCAGGGTGATGGCCGAAAAGACCCCACAGTTCTCGTAGTCGAGGCGCGTCGCCTTGAGATAGTTATATCCAAGGGCATCGTTGAGCCGGTCCCTCGATCCATTGGCATGGTAGATTTTCAGTGGGCCGCACTGGACCGTCCGGACACCGGCGTCATGAGCACGCGCCAGAAGGCTCTCCACATCGCCCACAAGATCAGGGGCATATGGTGCAAGCCGGAGCATAACCTGGACTCCGGCCTCGTGCAGTGTATCGAGGGCATCCAGCCTCTTCTTTAGGGATGGTGCACCAGGCTCCAACCGGGATAACAGAACTGGATCCACCGTGCTCACACTGCATTGGGTGACGAGCGGCAGAGATTCGATAGCCCGCAAGTACTCCGGCTCCGTCAGCCTATCGGGAAACTTGGTGGTGATGATGGCGGGATACTCGCGATCAGCGAGCATCTTGAGCAGCCGGAGCGTTGTGTGATGCATATTTTCAATGGGCTGGAGAGGATCGCTGTTGCACCCGATCTGGATCGGGCATCGCTTGGCGATCAGCTCCCGCTCCATGCCGCCCGAGCCACGGAAAAAGAATTTCTCGATATACCGATAGCTATTGGCTTCCGGGGCCTTGATCCTATGTGCATCTCGGAGACCAGACCGAGAGCAGTATGCGCATCTGCCAGAGCAGCCGGAATATGGCTCAGCCTTCAAGGGGATCGGGCATAGGAGCCTATCGGTATGGTCGGCTATGTATAAGGGTCTCTGCATAATAATCAAGAGGTGATTCCCCGCCGGAAGGGAAAGAAGAAGAAGCTCCTGGCGGGGTTGCTTTATTCTTTGTCTCTCTACATGAACCGTGATGCTGCTTTGACAATGGTGCGCTGCTCGCGGATTTTCGCGCGCGCTTCGGCGATGTCGAGCGAGGTTTGCGCCATTAGAAGCAACGCCAGCCGCTCGATTTCTTCCTCGTCCTCGCTGTCGTCGTCGTCCGCCCGGCCAGCAGCGCGGACTGACTGATCTGCTCGGTATTCCTCGGACTCTTGCCGCGCCAGGTCGGGGTGCTCCTTTCGGATCTGAACACGAGCTGCGCAGATGTCCATTGAGCCGTTCGATTTTGCGATGAGGCCGCTTGCGAGCTCATCTATGCGTTCGGTTGCATTCATAGATTTTATCACCTTGGTAATATTTATTTCCTTGTTAATCTCGATCGCCCGCGTTCCGTCTTTGAGCTGTGCCAAAAGTACAGGGTCCCGGACGCGAAAAACCAGCCCCCAGTCGCCCGCGTCGCCTCCGGGAACCTCACCGCTCGATTTTGCCACCCAACTTTCGAGAGGGCACATGTTTCCCGAGCCTCCGGCGTAGGGGCATGTGCTGGGGGCCGACATGAAGGTCTGAGCGATTCCCCGAAGGTCCCGCCCGCCAGATCGGACCAAGCCGTGCACCAGTCCTTCGGATTCTTCAATTGCCGTGATCTCGAACCGCATGCTGGTCACCTATATTTGGCTAAGATCTTGGTTGCATCAGCGATTCGGGTGTTGAGTGCAGCCTTCTCCTTCTCGGCTTCGGCTTTTGTTTCCTCGTGCAGCTTCGCTAGCGCCCGAATTTCCGGAAGCTCGACAATCTCCTGCGGCATAAGCGTTGGCTTAACCACACCCTGGACTCTCACCGCCTCCCGAAGAGAAGCCTCGGCGTTTCGGGCCCGCTCGTCGAGCAACCTGACACGACTGGTCAGCCGCCCGATCACGGGACTGCCAGCCACGGACACGAACGCGTCAATGTCAGCCAAGATATTCTCGATAGCCTCTTTTTGCTGCTCGATCCGGTTGCACAGATCGGCAACCTCACCCATCCGGTCGGGATCGAAACCACAGACGATGGATTTTCCCGTTCTGAGAGGAACCAGATATTCAGTGGTCTTTGCTTTGAGTGCTGTCAGTTCGGCGGTTGCCGCACGATAAGCCGCATAAATGCGGCCAGCTCGATCACCAGTTTTCGATTCTGTCCAATAATTAATAAATTGCTCTACATTTTGTTTCATAAACCCTCTCTATGTTTTCGCAAGCTCTCAGCTATCTCCGCCATTTCGGGCGACCAGACTATCGAATCTTCGTCGGGCATTCGCGGATCACCGCGAGCACGCCAGGCTGCCAGGAGCACGACGTCCGCTAGCGTTTTTACGTAATAAATATCACGTTGCTCGAGCTCTTTCAGCCGCTTATCCAGTGCTTTGACGTTCATTTTTTATCCCTCTCAAGTGCTTCTATGCGTCGTTCCAAGTCGGCGGTTGCTTCCAGTTCCCATGCCTTGAGCCAGCAGGTCATCAGCTGGGAAAGCCGTCCCGCATTCTCCAACTCAGTGTTTGTGGAGAATGCTTTGTTTACGATCCGCCGGATAATTCGCCGGGCATCAGCCGGGGTGTTGAGGGTAATTCCGCGTCTCTTAACGTTTTTATTCTTTGTCACTTATGGACCTCCAATAATTGTAATTGGCTCAGATCCCCCTCCCCTCCTGGTCATCGCTCCTCCACAGTTTCGTTTGCGAATCTGATTTCTCAGGCTCCACTGACGGACCTTCCATATGACATGTGGCGCAAATGTAGCTGGTCCGGTCCTTCCCATAATATGGAGTCAGATCGTATGGGAAGGATCGCCCACAAAGGCAACAGCACCGCTTGGACATCCCGGCCTTGAATCGTTGGAAGCCAGGATCTTCCGACCTGCCAGGAGTGGGGGTATCCATCTTGGACATACTCGGGCCGGGATTCTCCCAAGAGCGTGAAGGGTCCGTTTTTTCAGAATCGATATCCTGTGAAGGCTGTGAAGGATGTGAAGGCATTTCTGAAAAGTTTGCCTCGTGTGGAGAATTTCTAAAACTTTGCGGATTTGGCTTCACATCCTTCACATCCTGTGCTTGATATCGATTCGCGTTTTCGGGTCCGGACCATTTTTTAGACAGTTGAATGCCGTGCCAAATCATGCCTAACGACCTATCACGGGTCTTTTTGACCCCCTTCACGCTAATGAGATCTTCTGAGAACTTCTTTTGAGAAACTGCTTCTTCTCCGCCCATCCGGCAGAAATCTAGATAAGCATTGAAGAGATCTAAGTTCTTACAGATGGCTAGCTTCCGGACCTCACAGCACTCAATCACAAAAGCCGCTAGGCTGTCGTTCTCACGCCGGTATGCGTCGGTCGCTGCCTTCACCGCTTCGGGTGGCTGCAACCCGATTATGTGATATTCCTTCAGGCCCTTTAATGCCCAAATGAGAATACCCGGAAGCTCTTCCAGAAGCTTTGTCTCCAGCTCTCTGTCCTGCTCCTCCAGAGGGATAGTCACTGAGAAGGGGATAAGGTGGACTCTTCGCCAGGCTGCATAATTTCTCTCTGAGATAATCGGCTTTGTGTTGGCTGCTAACCAGATCTTGCCTTCCGGCTTGAAAGTGAAATCTTCGCCGAAGAGGAACCGGGCCGTGATCGGGTCGCCGCCGGTCCAACTTTTGATAACCTGCATGGATAGCCTGCTGCCTTCCTCTGCTTCCGAAGCCGTGATTACTCTCGCGCCTGCCAGGGCGGCAAGATCATTCCGCACTTTCGCGGTGTGCTGCACCAGGAAGGTATCGAAGCTGGCTTGCTTTGCGTAATCCCCTAATAGAGCCCTCAGGGTTGCCAGGAAGACGCTCTTTCCATTGGCTCCTGTCCCATGGCAGAAGAAATAGATCTGTTCCACCATTGAGCCTGTTAATGAATAGCCGGTTGCCCGTTGGATGTAGTTTATAAGCTCTTGATCTCCTTTGAAGATCTTTTCCAAGAACTTCATCCAGATAGGGCATTTCGCGGTTAGGTCGTATTCGGCCCCGGTCGTTTTGGTTATCAGGTCCTCGCGTCGTGGTTCTCGGGCCTCAAAGGTTTTTAAATCAATGGTATGGGTCGTCGTGTTCAGGAGCCATGCATTTATGTCCAACAGATCAGAGGTGATAGCAATTGCTTTGTTGAAGCTTGCCAGAAAAAGCATGTCTCTATAGCCTCTGCCGCTGTCGCTTCTGATAGCAAACTTCGCCAACTCTTGGCGGTTTTTGCTGTCTGCGCAATTACCGGCTTCTGCATAGATCTCCTGGATAACATCATCACAAAAACGATATGCCGATCCGTTGTTGTCCACTTTCCATCTATGACCGTCCCATACCATCCATTTCTTGAATGTGTGACAGTGTTTTATATCATTTTTATGCAATCTGATCAGCCTCAGAGCATTTCCGCCGTCTGTTGGCTGCTCTGGAATCCCGCTTTCTGCTGTTCCTCTTGATGTGTGACAGTTGCCGCCGACGGGTCTGGAGTTCTCTGGGATCTCTCTCGGGTGCCTCGCTCCAGCTTCTAGTCCGGATGCAATAGTCGCCCTGATCTCCTCCATCTCCAGGCCGGCATATATAGCCGCATTTGATAGTGCTCGGATAACTTCAGCCTTGGAGAGCACGCCGGCAGCTACGAATTGCCCGAGAGCAAAGGAGGATTTGTTAAGCTGCGCGTTCCTATTCCCTGTTGGCGTGCTCTCCAGGGTCTTTACCTCATCCTCCAGGGCCGCCTCTGCGTATCTCCGACTTCTGGACTCATCGCTCTCCGCGTGTCTCTGGTGGGCCTCCTTGCCCATCTCTTCCAGCTTCTTAGCGTTGCCGTCAAGCTTCGAAGAGAAGGCTATGCCAATGGCCTGCAAGCCTTCCAGAAGGTCCACAAGTCGGATCTCCGCCGGTGGTGCATCCTGGAGGAGTTTGTAGTCTGCTCTGGTGCCGTCCTCCAAGTTCTTCCAGGCCGGAGGTATCACTTGATACGTTCGCTCCAGTTTGACCTCTCCACACGGCTTCCCATTCTTGAAGAGCTTGAGTTGTGCCTGGTCCGCCTTCTTCCCGGTGCCTGTCAGGGCATCAGCCACATTATCAGAGACCTTGAACCACTTACCGAATCTTCCCGGCCTGGTTTCCCAGGTGGTGGTAAGGGGAAGCTCCAAGCCTTCGAAGGCTGAAGGATCGTCTTGATCCAGGCCAATGTAACCGTTGCCGGCCATCACGCCCACGTTGCCCCTGTGGGCCTCCGCCTCCGGGAAGCCATGTCCTTTCTTCTGCCACTCTTTTTCAATGGGCGGGAACTTGATCCCCTCGGGAAGAAGCACGAACGCCGCGCCGGGCTGATTGAATGCTTCGGGAACACCGGCCATCATCGCCGCCTCCGGCATTGGCAATAATCGGACCTAGAGAAAATTTCATCCAAGTCATCGTCCTTCATCTTTCTGGGCCTGCCACATTCTGCGCAGAAAACACGAGCTGTCGAGCGTCTATCATGCCGGTGGTCGTACAGTAAAATCGAGGCAGCCATCAGGATCGCCCTCCCTTCTTGAAAAATCTGCGTAGGTCCTTTTGGTAACCTTGAGTTCTCGATGCACGCTCGTTCACTGAATCGGGGTCGTCGTGATGCGTTTTTTCGGAAGGCCCAGACCACATTCGGCACTCACAAAACAAATTCCCCTCGCGGTCCCATCTAGGAACCTCCCCACAATCTGGGCAATGGTCCGCAGGCCCGAGAATGTTGACGGTGACGATTTCTCCGGTCAGTCGGCTCGATGCTTCAACCGATTCTATTATAGAGTGCTTGCCCCATGCTTGCCCAACTTTCGAAGATCTATCACTATGGGGCTTTGCGCGGTGCTGACCGCGGATTTTTTTCGATAAGGTATATGATTCGGTTACAGGGATCACGCCCTGCCCGCCGATGGGACTCGCTGCGTCAGTCACTATCGACCACCCGAGTGTGGATTTTGCCATCCAGTTTTAGGCAGGCTATCTCCCGACCTACCAGAGCAGTCAGCTCATCGCGCATCTCCAGCGGCAGAGAGACAGCCCCCCATTCGAAGGCGGCGACGCATTGCCCTTCGGCCTCAAAAATTCTGATCAGTTTGCCGCGGGCCTCCTCCAGCTTCGCTATGCGATGAGGAGATTCATAGAAACTTTTATATTCAATGACATCGTAGTTCATGGTGGCCTTGTGAAGTGGGATTAGCGTCTGAGTTCTGTACCGCCCTGCGCGCCAACGCCGGGCATTTACATTTCTTCATGCATCTCTCACCGGCGTGTAGATGAGTCGTCCGCTATTATCGATACTAACTGTCATGAATTCCGTGTGTATTTTCTCCCAAAATTCCCTCGGAACGCCAAGAATTCGCTCCGAGCCAAATCGCCGCATTTTCCTTATGTGCATGAACATCATGTAATACGATGAAACTATATTAACCAATAATTAGAAAAAACAGCTAGAATTTCCATATATTGAAAAATTAACTCTTTTTTCCATATATGGAGAAAGTTTAATATATGCAACCGACGTGAACTATACGTATGACAGTCGTCAATTGGCATGAAGCATTCGATGATGCGAAAGGAGTGAACTCCGCAAAAGTGCTGGCTCTTTTATATCTTATGTTGGGAAAAGACTATGCTTATCGCATTGCGAAGCAATTCAACGACGTATCAACTGGCATCAACGCACTGAAGGACCAATCGCAACTCCAGCCGCTGCTCAAAGATTTAGAGAAAAGGGGATTTCTCGTATCTGAGAAAGTCAAAGAGGATGGAAGGGATCGTAAATATTTTTCGATAAATCCGCAAATACTATGCAGTCCGAATCCCATAGAAGAAGTCTATCCCCTGCCTGGCGATGGTGGTGCCATAAGTATAAAACGCGATGATGTTACATCTTTTATGGATGAATTGGCAAAAAAAGATCGCAAACGGTATTTGAAAGGGTGGGGCAAAATAAGAGGCACCCAAAAATACGATTTTATTACATTTTTGCTGACTGTACAGGAAGAAGCCAAATCTTTAAACAGGACCGGTTTGGCCCAAGGCATCCAGGCATATATCAGTGAAATCCAGAGACTGGAACGCGAGCGAAGAAGAGTCCTTACCACGCATCTAACGTGCACCATGGCCATGCTCTGCGATGATCCCATGCAATGCTCTGATCCGGCCTGTGGGCTGTGCGCTGCATCCGGAATAAAAACCCGCTGGGATGAGTCAACTACCACACCCTGAAGGACGTCGTAGTTGGCGGCAGACCTTCCACCCCATCCCCCTCCCCCGTTCTATGACATTTCCATCAATCTCTTCAAGAATGTAATAGAACTATCAAACAGCGAAATTCTGAAAGACGAAAAATTGCCCATGGGCAACATAGTTTCAGAGAGAGCTTCCCGCCCGCTGATTTCTGAGAAGTCGCCGGTAGTCTGAAAGTGGCTATGCAGCAAAAGGCAAAATATTAAATCAAGAAAATACTCCAATTGGTGGGGGAGTATGAGTTAGAGAAGAGAGTCGAAGGTCGACACAGTATCACGGATGTGGTGAAAAGTGATACTAAACCTGATCAAAATGATCAAGTTAATTCTCCGGGTGGAACCAGGGAACGCATAGCCCAAGAGCACAATATATCTCCTGCCAGAGTCCAGCGGTCTGTTAACCTCTTCAAATCCCCAACTGTGGAATACAGGCCAGGTAAGCCTCTTTCAGCTCCTTAAGGTCGATGTGGTTGTACAGATCGAAAGCCTCTTTCCTGCTGTCGCCCCTCAGCTCCTTGATGTACTCCCTTCTCATCCCGGCCCGGAAGAGGTGAGTGCAGTACCAATGCCTGCATGCGTGGGGTGAGAAGTGATCCTCCAGCCTCTTAGACTCTGCATTATGCAGGCCGGCACGCCTGGCGGCCTCTACCACCAGGTTATAGACTCCAGATCTGTTAAGCCTCTTTCCTTCGTGATTCAAGAATAGAGCAGTGCTGCCTTTCTTATTCGTGCCTTCCCGGACCTTCAACCACCGCCGGAGGAGATAAGCGCACTCATCGTCAAAAAATACCGTCCGGTTGGTCCGCTTCGCAGTGGGCTTCAATCTGATCGCATTCTCGATCAGGTCCACATCAGAGATATCCAGGGTGATAAGCTCATTTCTCCTGATGCCAGTCTTTGCCAGGAGTGCTATAATCGCCTTATCTCTTACATTCAGGGTGGAATTGATCAGGTTAGCCATCTCTTCCACACTGATGAGCTTACGCCCTTCTGGAGTCTCTTTGTAGCTCCTGATATACCGACTCCGAACCGGCCTCACGTAGTTTGCTTGAATCTGCTCCTTGAAAACCAGATATTCGCAGAGGGATGATAGAGCTGCCAGATATCTCTTAACCGTCATTAGCGATAGTCCTTTGTCCAACCTCAGAGACTCTATGAAGCCAACGAGATCATCCTTGTTGGCGGTTAAAAATCCCCTCTCGCGGGCCGCTAGGTAATCCCCATAGGCCCGGATGCATGTATGATATGAGTTTATGGACCGTTCTGCCATTCCTCGTATCTGGCAGTCTCTTTCAAAGTCCTTGATTATGCGATCCATTGCCAGCCCTTGCCGTCTGCCTTGATCAGATTGAACTTCTCCAGCTCTTCCAGTTGCTTTGAGACTGCCTTAATGGCCTCTGCTTCGCCGGGATTGATCCCCAACAGCTCGAGTATCTGGTAGCTTCCCACGTGACCACGCGCCTTCAGGATGTCCACCAGCTCTTTTGAGAACGTGCGCACTCCCTTGAATGCATCGGCCTGGAAGGGCTCAGCCCGGTAGCGCCTCAGCTCTGCCTCATATCTCTGCAAAACTACCTCTTTTTGCCTCAGGTCCTCGCGGAGGGTCTTGTTTTCCGCCTTCAAGGTCTCCATGTCTTTGACCAGTTTATGCCGTGGTTGACCTCCGTCCTCTTCTGCTAACCTCTCCTCAATAATCGAAGCGCACCAGGCCGATAGAGGAGTATTCACCTTTTCTGCCAGGGCCTGCCACTCATCCTTTTGTGCTTTGGACTTACAATAGAGCCAAATATATCGCGATCTATCGGGTTTTACCACAGACTCACCTGATATGGGAATGGCTCTGAAGGTATATAAGTGTTACCTGTAAAATAGAGATAACATCCCGGTCCGGGCGTTTTATTTCCTGTAAGAATTAGCCTGAGAAAACGATTTCATTTGGCTATTCTCTGAGATCTGAACGCACTTTTCTTGATTTGCCCATTTGTATCTTATTCATACATTCTATTATGTAAAAATGGTTTATTGATATTGTTTTCTGGCAAATCTTCTCAATCTTGCACGCAGTATATGTTATCTATGGCAGGAGTCCTTGAGCAGCTAATCAGGCAGCAAAATAGGGTAGTGTACCGTAGTCTGAAAGCTATGGAGCTGGAAGCCGCCAAGGAGATTCTGGCAGAGGTCTTTAGGATTCCGCTCTCGGAGGTTGATGAGATGATCCGAAGCCGTTTTGAAGTTGAAGGCCTGGGCCCTAAAGAAAAGGGGCTATGGCCTCAAGAGTTTTGCCTGGAAGGGTAGGATAATTTCAAGCTTCATTATACCGCCCGAGATCACTATCCTGCTTTCCCTTCACAACCACGGCCAAGCACCTGCTGAGATATTTTTCCAAAGAACGAAAGACTGATATCTATCTTATAATCATTAGGATATGAAGAATAATTTGCTGCCAGGTCTATGGAAAAAACAGAATCAACTGACATAGACTCCGTGCTACATTGTCTAAATAGAAGGGTGTATTAAAAATGAGAAGAGGAATAGCTGCTCTAGGCATAATCATGCTGCTGGTCCTGGCAGCAAGCGTCGCTGGCGGGTATCCTGCGCCAGGTTTCAGCCAGGTATCTCTTAAAAAACCAGATCCGCAGCTCTTTGCGCCCACCATTAGCATCATTCAAATAAAGATAGCTCCTGCTGCTCCGGGCAATAGCGAGCCGGTGACTGTCGGGGTGAAGGTAAAATCCACAGCAAATCAGAAGGACATCTGCGGACTGAATGAGACCAATTTCAAACTGGAAACCATCACGGTGCCGCCCGGCGGGGCTGCTGTAATTATTGAAGACGTCTTTGCCACGTCTTCGACGGCGGTAAATCAGCCCATTGACTGCAATTTTTGGCTGAATCTGGCTCCCACTTGGTTTCAGGGACAACAGTATACCTGGCTGACAGGAACATATACCGTCAAGCTGTGGTATGTTAGAGATGGAAAACAGATCTCCAGCGAGATATTCAGCTTCAGGGTCTGACCCACGTCGTCTCCGCTGAGCTGCAAAGATGAGGAGGGACCAAATATTCAAAACCTCTTGACCCCTCCTGTCCATTCCCCGCAATGCAGGACGGTCTCATTCACCGCGAATGCTTCAGTGGTAGAACGATCTCCAGGCGCTCCATCCTCCTGACCGATCGTGGGTTGTATGGTATATGTTACCTCTGTTATCGATGGCAAATACGACCGGCACTATGTCTCCGCCGGTCTCCTCCTGCCACCGGCTGGCCGTCAGAGAGACGATGCCCTCCGGTTGAGGCTGAAGGGATTTGGCTGAGGGAGCATAAATGTTGGTGGCCCATGGTTGCCAGTCTTCCCAGCCTTGCGAGGGATCCTTTGAGACCATCGCTCTGACCCAAAGTGCTCCTTTCTCATCCACTGCAAAGATCCAGGTTTGCTCGTCTTCCGTCCAGGCCGCATCAATATCGATAATGGCTGATTTTGAAGGGTTCTCGAAATTGCCTGGCGCCGTCCATGTGGAGGAGGGCTTTGCCTCCACCTGCCAGAGCGTGGCCAGATCGCCGGCCGAGTCGACCAGGAAGGCCTGCTCGGTTCCGTCCGCCCTGCGCAGTGCAGTCACCTTACGAATGGATCCAGATGCGGTGAGCTTCTCCCAGCCCTTCCAGGCGGAGTCAGGCTCTTTGTTAATCCGGCCGCGAGTGTAGAGATTGCCATCATCTCCCACCACAAAGATCTGGTTGTTGCCCTCAGAGTCGTAGGCAGCATCCACATCCAGGGCCTCTGTCACTCCGGCGGGAAGATCGATGGTTGTCCATCCATCCCAGCTGTCGCTGTTCTTGGACACTGCCCGGGTATAGAGCTTACCATCTTCGCTTGTGACTACCACTTGCGGTTTGGCATTGGTCTGGATGAAAGCAGCAATCTGTCTGGGGCTGGTGATCGATCCCAAGGAACTGAATGCAGAGAAACTGTCCGCAACGCCATTGCCATTTCGGCTTCTGGCAACCACAAGATCATTGTCGGAATCAATGACAAAAACTTCAGTTCGAGCGCTTCCGTCAACATGGCGGGCTATGGCCACGTTCTTGGCAAACCTGGGTGCATATTGGAATCGCTTGGCGCTTGGTCCCGCATTCAAATGATCGAGAACCGGACCCTGATCGCTGCACGCTTCACAGGTGAACGCCGGATTCCAGGCGGCGGTGTAGACACTCGAATCGACGCTCGCGGCAAATACGTCTAGCCAGTCGCTGCTTCTTGATATGGCGCCCAGGTAGGAGCCAGGCTTAAAAGAAGTGTCCAGGACGTTTTGCCAGCCCTTCCAGCCGCATGGAAATTTGGGCTCCCATCCGTTTGCCTGAACCTTGCCATCAGGACCGACCACAAAGATATCAAGCTTGTCAGTGCCCCTTGATACGGCTGCGATGTAAGACTCCGGATCCGCGGCCAGATCGCCGATTCTCGACCATCCATGCCAGCCGTCTGTGAATCCGGGCTCCCAGGCAGCGGTGTAGATGCCCCCATCCGAGCCGGTAACAAAAACATCGAGCTTATCGGCACCCCTGGATACAACGCTCACCGGCGAGCCGGGATCGACTGCATTGTTGCCTATTCTCCACCAGCCGTGCCAGCCGTCCGTGAATTCGGGCTCCCAGGCTGCAGTGTAGATGCCCCCATCCGAGCCGGTAACAAAAACATCAAGCTTATCTGCACTCCTGGATACAGCGCTCACAGGCGAGCCGGGATCGACAGTAATGTCGCCTATTCTCCACCAGCCGTGCCAGCCATCCTCAAAAGCGGGATTCCAGGAGGCGGTATAGATCCCACCGTCATTGCCAGCGACAACTATATCCAGCCAATCCGTACCTCTGGATGCGACAGATACAGAAGATCCCGGTTTTGCCTCCAGATCGGAAATCCGCCACCAGCCCTTCCAGTTAGAGTCCGTCTGCGGTCCCCAGGCAGCCGTATAGATTCCGCCGTCCTTTCCGATGACAAAGACATCAAGATTATTGGCGCCTCTTGAGGCCACAGAGACTGGTGATCCGGGATCTACCTGGATATCGGCTATGCTCCACCAGCCATGCCATTGCACGGGATTCCCTGGACCATGGATCACCCCGGCCAGGTAATAATTATTTCCTATTTTGTACAGCACTGGGGAGCCTGAGTTGCCGCCCACCGTGGCACAATCAAAGAATAGCTGGTCCTGGTCAATCTTGTAAACCTTACATTCGGGGTCCACGAGCGCAGGCTGCCACCAGACATTGCATCCCATCTTGCTCGAGCCTCCGGGCGGAGCTTGTCCCATACCAAAGAAGGATAGATCGCGACCGTACCCGGACGAATTTACGTTTGCAGGAACATTCGAGATGCAAGCTATCGGCAGAGCCGGAAAGTCTGTCACATCTTTTGCCAGATGCCCTATCCCCCAATCCGATGCCTGAAATTCGCCTCCGGTCTCTACGCGGGTTCCTGCGACCGCGCGGTCTATAGCAAATGACTGCGTATTGGTTCTATTGGGATTAAAGTTGGGGTAGAAGAATAGATTGTTTGCCAGGTGCCAGTGTCATCATAGCAGAAACAATGTGCTGCAGCCACTATGTGCCTGGAATCTATCAGAGTTGCCGTGCAGCCGTTATCCATGTAGCCGACAGCTCCCCAAGGAAGCGAGTTACTAATGGGCATGAGATAGCGATCGTCGGGGCAGAATACCACGGCGCCTCCGGGCGTAAAATCATAAATTATGAATAATAATATAAACAGTGAACTAATTTTATTCAATTTCTGAGCATTGCCTCTGTCTTTGATATGATGATTCTGCCTGACGGAGAGATATTTTCCCTCCCAACAGGAGTTTTCTGATTTGACTGCAAATGGAATTGTATACCCCTCCCGAACACCAAATTGGCTGCCTGTCGATCTATTACACATTTGATAATTACTATATTTGGGTGGGCTCATTCACATCCAAAGATAAATACTTTTTTTATATCGACGAGCATACGATGCGCTAAAGCAACAAGAGCCGTTTTTACCTCTTCACAGGGTACGGTTAAGGTTCCGCAACTCTCTGATCTCTCGAGAGGATTCCGATGATCTTAAGGCCGGAGGCCTGAACCAGCCTTTGGAGCGGGAAAGCCCAGACCCAAGATTCCATCCGACGATCGGCTGCCGGCAATTATCCGCATTGGAAAACAAATCCTTTTATCTTCGCCATGACTTCCCTACTGGCATGTTCAAGATCGGCTTTGTGAAGCTGGGAAACATAGCCACCTCTACGGCTATCGATCTGTCCCTGGATGAGATCGCAGAGAGAACGGATATAGAGTTCAAGATCATCAGCTTCGGCCCTAAGATGACTGAGAAGGAGGGAAAGGCTGCGGAGGAGCTGAAGGCCTGGCAGCCTCAACTGGTAGTTATCAGCAGCCCCAATGCCGCTACCGCAGGCCCCACCGCCGCTCGGGAGGCGTACCGTGGCATTCCAACTATCATCATCTCCGACGGTCCGAGCAAAAAAGAGGCCAGAGAGGCTCTATCAGCCGAAGGCTACGGCTACATCATTCTTCCCATGGATCCCCTCATCGGAGCGAAGAGGGAGTTCCTTGATCCCGCGGAGATGGCCCTCTTCAACTCCGATGCCCTGCGCGTCCTGGCCGCCTGCGGAGCCATCCGTCTGGTGGAGGAGGAGCTGGACAGGACCATCGCCAGCATCATCTCCGGACAGGCCAAGCTGCCCACAATTCTCGCCACCCCGGAGAAATGCGCCGAGAGAATGCACTTCTCCAATCCCTATGCCCAGGCCAAAGCGATGGGCGCCCTTTATATGGCTCAGACGGTTGCCAGCATAGATGCCGCGGCCTGCTTCCGCTTAAAGGAGCTGAAGACGATCGCCCTCACCGCTGCAGCAGGGCACGAGGTCATGCGGGCTGCTGCCCGTCTGGCTGATGAGGCCAGAGAGCTGGAAAAGGCGAATGATACCGTATCTCGCCAACCCCATGCCAGAACGGGAGAGCTCATGCAGAAGCTGAGCCTATTGGATAAGCCGGAGAAGATCTAAGCAAATACTTTCGCCCCGCGCGGGTTGAGAATAAATAGGCATATGAGAAAGCTCCATTTCAGTAAAGGAAGAAATGCAGCCCTACCCCTACACGCTTCTGGGATAGAAGGCTGCCTTCCCCTTGATTTGCTCCCTTGTCTTCTCTATGGAAAGAGATAAAGCATCCTACTGCCTGTTCCCAGATAATGGCTCTGCTGGAGATCAAAGGGGTTTACAAGCACTTTTTCGCAGATGGCAAGGAGATGGAGGCTCTGCGTGACATCAACCTGACCATCGAGGAGAATCAATTCGTCTGCTTCATTGGACCGTCGGGATGCGGAAAGACAACGCTGCTTCGCATAGTGGCCGGCCTGGAGGCGCCCACCTCGGGCACCGCCACCATAGATGGAGAGCCCATTGTAGGCCCTTCGCCTGAGAGGGGCATGGTCTTCCAGGAGTACTCCCTCTTTCCCTGGCGAACCATCCTGGATAACACCGTATTCGGCCTGGAGCTCAAGGGCATCGATAGGGCCAAGAGAGAGGAGAGGGGAAGACAGTATCTGAAGATGGTCGGCCTGGAGGGATTTGAGAAGCGCTATCCTCATGAGCTATCCGGGGGAATGAAGCAGAGGGTGGCCATCGCCAGAGCTCTGGTCAACGACCCCAAGGCCCTGCTTATGGATGAGCCCTTTGGAGCCCTGGACGCTCAGACCCGCAATACCATGCAGTCTGAGCTGCTCAGAATCTGGGAGGAGGAGAAGAAGACGGTA
>DAIO01000202.1:19665-21873 GCA_002498745.1 Methanosaeta sp. UBA533
ATTCCCCTCCCCAGGCCCAGGACTAGAACCAGCACTGAGGTCAACCAGATAAGGGATCGCATCCTCTGCGACCTGCGCACTGAGATTGCTAGCTGCTGAGATATGGTTTTATATCGCCAAAGAGCACTAATTCTAACCTTATTTTTAAGCGGGTGAGTCGGTTGACTGGATCGAGATGGATGGAGCTGCCGCGGATAGTTGCCGTGGGAAACGAGGCGATATTGGAGCTGCCCCAGATCTGCTCTTATCTGCATCTGGAGGGGCCAGGACTCATCGTCACCGGGCCTCATACCGATGATGTGGTGGGAAAGACCATCTTAGAGCTGCTGAACTCAGGAGGGTTCGAGCCCCAGACCCTCATCTGCACGGCATCAAAGCTTGAGGAAGTGGATCGCGCAGAGGCCAGGGCAAGGGAGATTGAGGCCGACTTTCTCATCGGCGCTGGTGGGGGCAGATCCATCGATATAGCCAAGATCGCCTCGATGAGGACGAATATTCCTTTCCTCTCCCTGCCCACCGCCGCTTCGCACGATGGCATCTGCTCCTCCCAGGCCTCATTGACGGTTAACGGAGAGGCGGTGTCCCTGCCCGCCCAATCACCCCTCGCCATCATCGCGGATACCGGGATAATAGCTCGGGCTCCGGCCAGGCTTCTGGCCGCCGGCTGCGGAGACATAATCTCCAACTACACCGCCATCCTGGACTGGCAGCTTGCCCACCGGCTGAGAAGCGAGGAGTTCAGCGAGTATGCCTCCGCCCTCTCCGGCATGACCGCCAAAATGATCGTCGAGCGTGCTTCTGATATCCGGCCGGGGCTGGAGGAATCGGCCAAGATCGTGGTAAAGGCTCTGATCTCCAGCGGGGTGGCGATGAGCATTGCCGGATCCTCCCGGCCGGCAAGCGGCTCGGAGCATAAGTTCGCCCATTCGATCAACCGCATAGCACCGAGGAGAGCACTGCATGGCGAGCTCTGCGGCCTGGGAACCATAATGATGATGTATTTGCACGGCAAAGACTGGAGGATGATAAGAGAGGCACTGGCTCAAGTGGGAGCTCCCACCTCCGCCGACCAGATCGGGCTGGATGCAGAAACCGTGGTAGAGGCCCTGGTCAATGCCCATAGGATCAGGCCGGAGCGCTATACAATCCTTGACTCAGGACTGAACCGGGAGGCAGCTGTCAGAGCGGCTGAAGCAACGGGAGTGATTTAGTATGGAAAATAGGCCTCATTAGAATATATAATAATTTAATATAATAATTAATAAAAGGAGAATGAGATATGTCCGAAGCATCTACCCAAATCACATTGATTGGAACAAAGCTTGCCAGCATTGGCATGGAGTTCACCTTCATGGGCCCTACTCCGGAATGCGAATCCTGCAAGTTGAGGAATACCTGCATCAATCTGGAGCCGAGGAGGCGCTACCGGGTGCTGGGAACGCGCGGAGAGCTGGTGCATGAGTGCCCCATTCATGAGGCAGGAGTCAGGGCAGTGGAGGTAGCAGAAAGCCCAATAATTGCGGCCTTCGATGCCAGAAAGGCATTCCCCGGATCCAAGATCGTATTTGAGGCCATGAAATGCGATGACTATGATTGCAGCATGTACGATATATGCCATCCCATCGGGCTTAAGGATGGAGAAAAGTGCACCATTGTTGAGGTGGTGGGCGAGGCGCCTGAGGACTGCCCCCGGGGGAATATCCTGAAGCTGGTGGAGTTTCGCCGATAGATGAAGCGGATAACTTACAGCAAGAATATTTTTTTGCCCGTCACCAACCTCTGCCGCAACCGCTGCCAATATTGCTCTTTTCGAAGAAACCTGGATGAGGCCCATCTGATCAGCCGGTCTGCTGCCCAGCAACTTTTAAAGGAAGGGCGAGATCATGGCTGCTCCGAAGCCCTATTCACCCTGGGAGAGAGGCCGGAGGAGGTGGAAGGCTTTCATCTGATGCTGGCAGGAGAGGGCAGAGAGGATCTTTTGGGCTACCTGGTAGAGCTATGCGAGCTGGCGATAGAGCATGATCTTCTGCCTCATACCAACGCCGGGCTCCTCTCAGAAGAGGACCTGGCCACCTTGCAGCCCTATAATGCCTCCATGGGGCTGATGCTGGAGAGCTGTGCCACACTCGATGCTCATGAGCAATCTCCCGGCAAGAATCCGGTGCTGCGCCTTGAGCATATTGCCAGGGCGGGCAGGCTGCATATCCC
>DAIO01000202.1:21982-27512 GCA_002498745.1 Methanosaeta sp. UBA533
CCGCCCTGAGCGGGAGGAGCTGATCCGGACCGTTATATTGGCCCGCAAGCTCCTCCCTCGAGAAGTAGCGGTTCAGGTCCCGCCCAACCTGGCTGACCCTCTGCCCCTGATAGAAGCAGGAGCGGACGATCTTGGGGGGATCAGTCCCATAACCCGAGATGAGATAAATCCAAATAGCTCCTGGCCGAGAGAAGAGGAGCTGAAGAGGAGCCTTTTCGCCTATGAGCTGAAGGAAAGGCTGCCCGTGTACCCCAGGTTCATAAGGAAGGGGTGGCATGGCTCGAAGACCCGAAGGCTGACTGCTGCCCTGGCCGGCGAGGACGGTCTGCGGAGAAAAAGTATATCTTCCAGGGAATGATGGTGAGTTTTGTGAAGAAGAAATATCTTGAGATAGGGCTGAGCACCGGTCTGGTGCTTTTGATGATCATCCTAATTTTGGGGGCGCAGATGATCCTCCCCACAGAGGAGAGAGGATCAAGCATAGCCATTATTATCCTGCTCTTCATCGTGGCCATGGGCATCGTGGGATTGAAGCTGGATGATATGTAGCTGCGTTAAATATAAATATAATAATACACATTTTTCTTTGAGGGATTCTTAAATGGCAGGATTTCTGGAAAAGCTCAAGCTCATTGGAAAGTCCAGCGAGCAGGATTACATAGAGGTGGATTTAAGCCAGTTCGAAGAGCCCAGGGGCTCGAATGAGATCATCCTGCGGGTGGCGGAGATGGGACGGATTGAGGTTCTGCCTGAGGTCAAGCAGGAGATCTACAACGGCAATATAGTCCTGGCGGACATCGCCGGCCTGAAGAGGGATAAAGCCGCCCTGGACAGAGCGATCGGCGAATTGAAAAAGGCAGTCGAGGATGTATCCGGAGATATTGCTGGCATCGGCGACGACCTGATAGTTCTGGTTCCAAAGGGCATAAAGATTGACCGAGAGAAAGTGGTGGGAGGAAAGGATTGAATCTTACAACCAATGCCAACTGCCCTGTATGCTCTGCCCAGATGCAGTTCTCCTGGGAGACGCAGGATATACCATATTTCGGCGAGGCCATGCTGATCGCCGGGGTCTGCGAATGCGGCTTCCGGCATAGCGATACCATTCTTTTGACCCAGAAGGAGCCGGTGAGAAATACCCTGGTGGTGGAGACAATAGAAGATCTGAACGCCAGGGTCATCCGCTCATCAAGCGGAACGATTCGAGTGCCAGAGCTTGGAGTGGACATCGAGCCGGGGTATGCCTCCGACTCATATGTCTCCAATGTGGAAGGGGTGCTGGACCGAATCGAAGAGATAGTCTGTTTCGCCACCTCTCAGGCACGAGCAGGAGACAACCAGGATGGCGCTCGGAGAGGGGAGGAGATCCTGGAGAACATCGCCCTCGCCCGCAAAGGAGAGTTTCCCTTAACCCTAATCCTCGAGGATCCACTGGGGAACAGCGCCATAGCCTCAGAAAAGGTGAAAGTATCGCCCCTGACGGATGAGGACATGGCCCGCCTCCAGACAGGCATCATGCTTTTGGAAGCCTGATATGCTGGTCTTAAGCGGAGGAACAGGAACCCCCAAGCTCCTTAGAGGCTTAAAGGAGCTCGTTTTGCCCCAAGAGCTCTCTGTTGCGGTGAACACCGCCGAAGACCTCTGGATTTCTGGAAACTATATATCGCCAGATATTGATTCCGTCCTTTATACCCTGGCGGATATGATCGATGAGAAGCGATGGTGGGGCATTAAGGGGGACCGGACATTAACCCACGACTTCCTCCTCATGATGGGAGCAGACGAGAAGCTGACCATTGGGGACAAGGACCGGGCAGTGCATATATTTCGCTCCAATCTCCTCCGCCGGGGAGCCAAGCTCAGCCTGACCACAGAAGCCATAGCCAATGCCCTGGGGGTCATGCAGAGGGTGGTCCCCATGACCGATGACATCGTATCCACGGTTATCGGCACTCAGGAGGGGACGATGCACTTTCAGGACTTTTGGGCGAGCCTGAAGGGAAGGCCGAGGGTCGAATCCGTAAGCTTCACCGGATTGGAAGAAGCCCTCCCCTGCCAGGGATTCCTGGATCTCCTGGAGAGGGAGGAGACGGTCATCATCGGCCCAAGCAACCCGGTCACAAGCATCGGTCCAATCCTCGCCCTTGCCGGAGTGCGAGATCGCCTGAAGAAGAAGAAGGTAGTGGCGATAAGCCCGTTTGTAGGAAATAAACCCGTGAGCGGCCCGGCAGCAAAGCTCATGGAGGCCTGGGGAGTTCCAGCCAGCGATGAAGGAGTGGCAGCACTCTTGGGCAAGGTAGACATCTTTGTGGTCGACGGAAAGAGCGACTACACTGGAGACTGCGTGCGCATGAAAACCCTTATGAGGACAAAAAATGAGAGTCTGGCAATGGCGAAAGGCTTGCTGGATTTGATCGGATGTTCTTAGGCGTAGACCACGGCACCACAGCTATCAGGTTTGCCAGTGAAAAGGGCTCCATTTATGAGATCTCGCGCAGCTTGGCCGCTGATCTTTCTTACGAGCAGATATTATCCCGGATTGAAGAGAGCCTGGGCTCGGAAAGGGTGGACCTGGTTGCTCTCTCCTACTCCATGGGCGACGGCCTGACAAAGATCGTCCGGCTGGAGGACGCAGCTAACCGGGGGCTGATAAGTCAGGATGGTGCGGGGCTGCACCAGGGAGGTGGGACCCGGGTCTTCGAGGCCATCAGGGCCTCAGGCTGGCCAGCCATACTTCTGCCCGGAATTCATCGCGCAAGCAGAATAGATCCCAGATTTCGGGTATTCAGCCACGGAATGAGCCCGGAGAAGGTGGGCCTTGCCTATGGGGTCTTCCGGCAGGGCAGCTCCAGCTTCATCGTATGCGACGCCAGTTCCAATACCGTCAGCTTCGCCGTGCTGAGGGGCGAGATCGTGGCAGCCATAGATGCACCCATCTTCGCACCCGGCCTCCTGCAGGGTCCCCTGGACGTTCAAGCGATAAGAGATGTCGACTCCGGAAAGCTGACCGCAAACCAGGCCTTCAACTGGGGGGGGATCCTCTCCAAGATAGGAAGGAAAGGGCTTGATCAATGCTCCCCGGAGGAGCGCCATCTGGCCATGGAGACCCTCGCCATCTTCGCCGCCATGGAGATGGCTGCCCTTCTGGTCCTCTGCCGCGACCTGGGCCATGAGGATCCCAAGCTCTTCCTGGCCGGAAGCCCGGCAAGGGAGATCGAGCCCCGGGTATCCGCCCATCTGGATAGAAGGATTATCCCCCTGGAGAGATCGGCGGCTGCTCAGGGCTGCGCCAGGATAGCAGAGGATGTATTCGCCGGAAAGGAGAATATCCTGGGGATTGCCGTCGATGAGAGGGTCAGGGCAGGAAAGGAAGGTTGATTATCCGGCGGACAGAGTTCTAATTTGTCAGTTACCCGCCCCCTGAAGGGAGCGGGCTTGCCTCCTGGTTATATCGAGGCTTCAGAGGATACTGACTGATCCTCACTAGCCCTTGAGCTAGTAAATCTGTTTCGAATGTTATAAGCGGCATTGAGGTCTGCATGAATCGAGAATCCACACTTAGGGCAATTGAAGGAATGTCGCTTCCTGGTCCCAGGAAGACCACACCTAGAGCAGTTCTTGGAAGTGTTCCTAGGATCGACTTTGGCAACTATGCCCTTTCCCTGGATCTTATAGCTGGTCATATTGAATATCATACCACGAGGCCAGACGGAGAACCGTCTGTCCCAAGCCTTAGATCCATGCTTACCTTGACCGAAATTAAGATCCTCGAAGACAAGAACACAATTTTCAGGAGCCCATTCGATCAATTCCTTAGAAGCGCAATTACAGAAATCCTTAGTTCTACGAGATCGCTTAACTCTCAGCCGTTTGAGGTCTCGAACAACACTTCGAGTATTCTTTCCCTCTGCCTTTCGAAGAGCTTGCTTTCTCTGAGTAAAGCTATCGAGAGTCTTGATGAGAGATTCATCCGGCTCGATAACTATCTGCAAGGTTCTTTGAGCAAACATCAATTAGGAGATACCACAGTTAGAATAAATGCTTTGCTGTTTAGTGGAGGTGACTAGGCACAATTCCTCCCCTCCCCTAAAGGAGAAGGGTCCCCTTGCGCCTACGATATGGAGACGATTAACGAGAGAGAGATACGGGATCTGGAGGACCGGGCCTCATATATCAAGGGCGAGAAGGCTAAAGTTCTAAAAGAGGAGGTCGAGGTTGCCATGGCCAGAGCAGAAGCTGCTGGATTGGGGTCAGAGTTGATCGACCGCCTTGATATCCTTCTGCTCAATCTCACCGAGGCATCGCGTGATGTCTGCACCAACACCAGATGCCCTCATTACGGCAAGAAGTGCAAGATGAGGTGAATGCCCGAATGATAATTGTATAGTCCTGACGGATGCCAGGACTATAGAATAAAAGCAATCGTATCTTTACCTGACTCCGGACCTGCTATCAGACCACTTGTTCAGGAGCGTAGGTAGGGCGACGACAAGTACACCAAATAGAATAATGGCGTATATCTGAGACATCATATCCATCTTTTCTCACCTCCGGAAATTGATTATTATCCCAAATAGGTTTAGGTACAGACCATGATAAACTTTTTGCTGCCAGATGTTGGGCAGCTAGAGGATCTTCCGCCCAGTGCAGCATGGATTTGGGGCTCAAACGGACTTTGGGTGAAAAGTAAAAAATGGTAAAAATGGTAAAAAGCAATTTAACCTTTTTGTTAAATGGATATTTACTATTTGGTGTCATCAATGAAAAATTCAGATCGATAGATTAATTCACAAATTGGAAAATTGTCTATTATCTGAAAAACTTTAAATAACCGGAATGCATGCCTCGTAATTGTGAACTGGCCCCGGGAGATGATTGGTCCAGAGCACAGGAGATGAATATGACGGGCTTTACGCAGAATGAACCACCCAATGTGGGTAAGGACGTACAGGTCAAGGGATCTTTAACATCAGAGGACGGCGGTTTTTACGCCATCATCATATCCGCAATCATATTCTTGATTGCCGCACTATCCGGTCATCTGGCATAGATGAGTCCATCCATCCAGATCTGACCTCCCGGCCTGGGATCGGATTGGCTGTATTCTCCAATCCGAACCCAAGGCCGAACGATCTTCTTCGTCCTTTTATGCTGCCACCCTCAAGCTCCAATTCTCAACTGAGCAGAATGGGGTGATAATAGGTCAAATCGAAGAGGATCTCTTTCTCCCTCTGCCGGGCAGAGTTCTATAAATCCGTGCCCCGGAAGCGATCGCTCCGGAGGAATTAAGCTTCTGGATATGAGGCGAGATATCCTCGGACCTCTGCAGGAACTGTTCTGCCACCAGTCCCTCCAGCTTCTTTTTGTCCACCATCTTCCCCTTTCCAATCCCGGGACATGTGGGATTGTAGCTGATGTTGAGAAGGATATCACCATTGTCTAGCGTCTCCTCCTCCACCCGAAAGGGAAAGAGCCGGCAGGCGATCGGACGCACAGAATAGATGCTGCAGCCCTCCTGGTAGAAGACACA
>DAIO01000122.1:0-4087 GCA_002498745.1 Methanosaeta sp. UBA533
AGCCTGCCGGGCCGGCGCCGATGACAGCTACATCAAAGCGTTCTTTCAGGATAGACATCTCTCCAGGTATTCTGCCAGATCATATATCGTCTCGATCTTTTCATCGATCTGGGTGCCATCGGAGATGCGGTCGTATACCAGATCCCAGCAGGAATAGTTCCTCAGCCTGAGAACGGGCTCTCCTTTTGGCGTCCAGGCCATTTCAATCTCATAGCGCATCCACTGGCCGTTCTCTCTTTTGACCTCAAAGCTCGGGCAGTCTCCGATGGCGCCGCCAGAAAATGCTATTCTTCCGCCATCCACTTCCTCATCGATCACCACATCGATGAACAGCCTTTTCCAGCTTATGTATTTCGAGTAACGGCAGGCCCCCTCCGAGAGAATGACAGGACCCACCCAGCCGGGGATCTCTCTCATATTCTCCAGATTCCATTCCTCCAAATTCACCTTATCCAGATTGTGCTCACGACATATGCCTCTTGCGGGCAGTAAAAAATGGACCAAGGTGCAAAAGATTTTGTACAATCCAGGGACAATAATACTCTATGGCCGAGGTAGTGCAGCTGGTCGAAAAGACCGCAGGAAAGGAGGAGGATGGGGCGGAGGACAAGGAGTCAATCCCCTCTGCGCCTCCCAGAACCATATGGTCGGGCAGCCTGCGAATAGGTCTGGTCAACATTCCGGTCAAAGCAGTCTCCATGATCAGGAACACCCGCATCAGCTTTCGCATGCTTCACAAAGCCTGCAAGACTCCCATATCCTTCAAGCGCTACTGCCAGGAGGGGGAGGAGGTCATGCTCGCGGACATCGTCTATGGTTATCCTCTGGGAAATGAGAAGTATGTGGTTTTGGAGAAAAAGGAGATAGACAAAGCTAAGCCCGAGTCCAGGAGCACCATAGCCCTCGACCGCTTCGTCAGCTTCTTTGAGGTTGATCCTCATTACTTTGAGAAGACCTATCTGCTCCTGCCCGACCGCTCAGAGGAGGCCTATTCTCTCTTGAGGGCGGTGATGGAGAAGACGGGCAAAGCGGCCATCGGCAGGATCACCATGCACTCCCGGGAGAGGCCGGTCATAGTTCATTACTACCGGCAGGCGATCGCCGCCACCACCATGCGGTACCCTGATGAGATACGGGACCCGTCGGGCTATGCCATCCTGAAAGAGCTTCCCGAGCCATCGGAAAAGGAGATGGAGCTGGGATTTGAGATCGTTCGAGGCCTGACAGGAGAGCTGGATTACAGCGCTTATGAGGATGAGTACAAGAAGAGAATCGAGGTCCTGGTGAGGTCAAAGATGGAGGGCGTGGTGAGCGTGCCGGAGAGGAAGAAGAAGGAGAAGCCCCCTGCCAAGAGCCTGATGGAGGCTCTGCGGGCGACGGCCGATTCGCTGAAATGAATCCCATCAAGCCGATGCTGGCTGTATCCGGCCAGCCCTTCAGCAGAGAGGGCTGGATCTTCGAGCCGAAGATCGACGGGACCCGCTGCATAGCCTCGGCCAAAAAAATGGTCCTGCTCTCCAACCGCAGGCTGGCGGATATCACCTATCGCTACCCTGAGCTGGCCAGTGCCCTGGGCAGCCTGCAGGGCGAGTGCGTCCTGGACGGCGAGATCACCGTCTTCAAGAAGGGCATTCCCAATTTCCGTTCTCTGGCTGAGCGGGACCATCAGAACGATCCGATCAAGATAGACTACCTCTCCCGCGCCATGCCAGCCAGCTATGTGGTATTCGATATCCTCAGTCTTGATGGAGAGAGCCTGATGCACCTTCCCCTCAAAGAGAGAAAGAGGATATTGTTCAGGGAATTGGAGGCGGACCTGGAGGATAGCGAGACCGTAACCCTCATCGACTCATTTCCCGAGAAAGGGGAGGATTATTTTCAGGCAGCTTTGAAGATGGGAATTGAGGGAGTGGTCGGCAAGAGGCTGGAGTCGCTCTATCTTCCCGGCATCAGGAGCCCGGACTGGGTGAAGATCAAAAAGAGCCTCAAGCTGGATTTGGTTGTGGGCGGCTATATACCAGGAAAGGGGGATCGAAGGCCATATTTTGGCGGACTGCTCCTCGGAGCCCACAGCCAGGGCAAGCTGGTGTACATCAGCAGAGTGGGATCGGGCTTCACAGACGAGGAGCTGCAGGATATCACCAGCCGCTTTTCGCCCACGGAAAAGCCTCCGTTCTCCAATCCGCCGGCAACGGCGGGAGTGGTATGGATCGAGCCGAAGATGGTGGTGCAGGTCACCGCACTGGAGAGGACACATGACGGCGGCCTGAGAGCTCCGGTATTCTTGCGGATGAGGGATGACAAGGAGCCGGAGGAGTGCACACTGGACCAGCTCGGATAGCGAAAGAATGAAAGGGAGGGGTTTGGTTTCATATCCCTGTTTTCGGTGGCTGCTCGTTGTTTAGCAGGGGTGAACTTGAATCGCAAAAACTCTATATCTTTTCGCCTCGGTGATGAACCGCTATGCTCTGACCCAACCACAGAGAAACAGAGACTATAACCGCTGCCGTACCTCATCCAAATGATTCAGCGAAGAGCCATAAACCACAAAGCACACAAAGGACACAAAGACCGCACCAAAGGATTATTGGGCTATCAAGAACAGGATTTACCTTTGCGAGGCCTTTGTGATCTTTGTGCTCTATATGGCTAAAATCCGTTATCTGTAATCCAATCAAACCGATCTACGACGAGTATAAACCAGGCTCCTCGCCATTTTGCAAGGGTGGACTTGGATCGCAAAAAATCTATATCCTTTCGCCCCTGTGGTGAACCGCTATGCTCTGACCCAATCACAGAGAAACAGAGGCACAGAGGCTATATTCTCTGCCGGACCTCACACATATAATTCAGCGAAGAGCCCGGTTTATCTTGTCATAGCTCGATGCCATACATCTCCGTCCTATCCTCGACATCTTCCATCGAAGGATAGCCTTTGACCTTTTCTCCCTGCAAAACCGCCATTATATCCTTAACCATTGGGTGCAAGACGCTCTGCAATTTATCCCTGTTCCTCAAATATAACAATATGCAAAAGAGCCTTTGAGAGCGGCCTTCTGCCGAGTCTAAGGAGTGGATGAAGACATCCTCAATAGACAGTTCTCTCTTGGGCAATGTGTAGTAATTGTCCAGCAGGCCCAGCTCAATCCCGTAGTCTATATAGGCACTGAAAGATGTGGGGGTGGCATCCTGCACTCGCAGGCTCTTGAAGAGAACGCTGTCTTTGTAGATCTTAATGAGCAGGGCGTCTCTGGGAACAAGGCGAGACTTGTCGTACTCCTGCAGGGCAGAGACAAAGTCCTTAAGAGCGCCCCAGTAGACATAGTTGAAAGAGTATAACGAATGTTTTCTCTTCCTCGTCGTAACAACAACGCCCAAGCGGGCCAGGTCGTGCAGATAGTAGTATACGGTCTTGAGAGGAATGCCGGTCTCTTCATGAAGCTCTTTGGCGCTCTTCGTGCTCTGGTCCAGCCGGGAGAGGAGCTCAATCCGTCCGTCAGCGAGAAGAAGCAGGAAGGGAGAGGCCCGATGGGCATAGTAGAGCCTCTTGAAGCTGTCTGCTGGAGAGGCTTTGGCCAGGACTATCTCCGAATTCTCTCGGTCTACCAGTCCTTTATCCCTGAGATTGGTGATTATTCGAGACACTGACCCGCGCCGCAGACCAAGGTGGGCGTTGATATCCAGAGGACGGAGAGCGCTCTCTGAGCTGGTTATCAGTAGCAGAGCTTTGATCTCGTTTCGGTTCAAACGCATTAAGTCTAAGCTTGCGTAGATAGTATATATACATTTCACTTTCTATTAGAAAATACGAGCAAAATTGTTTACGAGAACCATCGATGAGGCGCAGGATATCGTGTCTTATGTGCCATGGTTAATTTGATCTGCCAGAAAGGGATGGTGCTAAAGCCACTATGTTTCAATCCTTGTTTTCGTGGAACTTGCTCTTGATGTACCACCTCGTCAGAAACGTACAAACTATATCCATAGTTTCAATCCTTGTTTTCGTGGAACTTGCTCTTGATGTTCAGTCGCGGGATTCTCTTTGGACAGCGTCAGGGTTTCAATCCTTGTTTTCGTGGAACTTGCT
>DAIO01000114.1:0-20644 GCA_002498745.1 Methanosaeta sp. UBA533
GGCAATGGCCTTGCTGCTTTCAAGCTCTTGCGCTTTATGCCAGTCAACTGACCGCTCCCAGGATGATCCCGTATCAACCATTTTGAGGGAGCTTGTGGTCGCATCATCGGACGACCTGAAATCCTACACCTTCTCCATGGAGATGGAGCAGGATATGATGCTTGAGAACCTTTCTTCTGGCCAGTCTCAGCAGGTTCAAACCCGGTCCATCGGCTTTGGCCTGGTAAATGTGACCGATCAGGCCCTGAAGCTCGTCATGGCCACTCTGACTTTTATTCCCGGTGATGAGGGCAACTCCACGGCATCGGCCCTGGAAGAGTATCTGCAAAACGACACCATTTATATGAAGATCGATGGCAACTGGACCGCTATGGAGCTATCCGGATTGGGCGATGTATGGTCTCAACAGAATTCCCTGGACCAGCAGATCGATATGCTCAATCAGTCCCGGCTTACTCTGGTCGGCTCGGAGATGGTGGGGGACGAGGACTGCTATAAGGTGCGAGCAGAGATAGACATTGCCTCCTATGCCGATCCCCTTTCTCAGGAGGTGGCTTCCATTGTGCCATCTATCCCCATGAATTTCTCCGATCTCTTCCGCAATATGACCATGGAGGTCCATTACTGGATATCCAAAGAGAGTCAGCTCTTAAAGAGGGCGGATATGTTTGAGACCCTTTATATGACTCCCCAGTCACTGGGACTGCAGTCATCAGAGGAGGAGAACATGGCGGTTCGCATGAGCTCCACTACTTCCGTGGTCTTCGATGGATTCAATGAGAGCGTAAATATCCTTCTGCCGCCTGAGGCCAGCGCTGCTCAGCTCTTCAATATGTCATCTTATCCTGAGAGCGAGGCGGTTGCTGTTTCCCTAATGGATCAGGATGGACTGAACGAGACTGCGGTCATCGAGGCGCTCCCTGCGGCTGTGGAAGATGATGCTCTGCCTCAGGATGAGGCAAGCGTTGTGCTGCCGGAAAACCAGTCCCTCTCGGCCTGAGGGCTCACAATAGGACGATCACGCCATCCGAATCGAGCCTTCACCCGTTCGATCAACGCAGCTGATCATCCTGGGTGGGCTCAACCATACCTTTTCCGAGGAAAAAATCATAAGCTGCAAAGCCATTGCAACTCTATCGAATAGTTATTATATACCATATTCCTTATCGACCTTTCAACGCTCAGCAAGCACTGATGGTGCGACAGATGGCAACCTTGGACAGAGATAAAGTATCAATGGCCGGTGATAACCGAGACCAGCAAACAGATCCTGAAATAGACAAGGACTTTGCCCACCAGGTCATGGCAACTGTAGGGCAGGGAATTGTGGTAAGCAGTGAAGGATGGCGCTTTGAATACGCAAATCCTGCCTTTGCCCGCATGGTAGGCAGTAGGCCAGAAGAGCTTATCGGCAGATCCATGGATGAGCTCATCCACCCCCAGGACCTCCCTATCCTGATCCAGGCAAGGTCAAGGCGGCAGGCGGGAGAGACATCCTCCTACGAGGCCAGACTGATACGGTCTGATCGATGTGTGTTCCCCGTTCAGGTGACCGGCACGCCGCGCTGGCAGGATGGCAAAGTTCTGGGGTCTATTCTCGCAGTCACAGATTTAACAGAGCGCAAAAGGTTTGAGGACGACCTCAAGAAAAGCGAAGCCAAGAACAGGGCGCTCCTCGATGCAATTCCCGATGCCATCTTCCTCCTCGACGAAGAGGGCAACTTCTTTACAGAGCCTCTAATTCTTCAATCCTGTACGCCCCTCCTGAGGCATTCATGGGGAAAAATATACACAGTATAATGCCGCAGGATCTGGTAGAGTTAACGATGAATAATCTCGGATTGGCAAGGCAAAGCGGAAAAATGCAGGTCTTCGAATATCAGCTGCCAACAAATGGTGAGATAAAACATTTTGAGGCGCGCATTAACCTCTGCGAAGGGGGGGATTTCCTGGCACTGGTACGAGACGTAACAGAGCGCAAAAGGTCTGATGAGATGCTCTGGAAGGCCAAAGAAGAGGCGGAGGCTGCTGCCAAAGCTAAAAGCGAGTTTTTGGCCAACATGAGCCATGAGATAAGAACCCCTTTAAACGCCGTTATAGGCCTGACAGGGCTTCTCCTTGATACCGATCTGACTCATGAACAAAGGAATTATTTGGAGATCGTCAGGGACAGCGGCGATTCATTGCTCAGCGTCATCAACAACATACTGGACTTCTCCAAGATCGACGGAGGTATGATGGAGCTTGAGCATAGCCCCTTCGATCTGCGCAGATGCATAGAGTCTACAATGGATCTGATGGTGACAAGAGCGGCGGAAAAAGGGCTGGTGCTAAAAGTTGTCCTGGACGACCAATTGCCGACGATGCTGGTGGGCGATGCCAGCCGGCTCCGCCAAGTGCTAGCAAACCTATTGAGCAATGCCGTCAAGTTCGCAGATAAAGGATTTGTAGAGGTATCAGTTAGAGGAAATGCCATTCCGGAGGGATTTGAGCTTCGCTTCGATGTGCTGGATACTGGCATTGGCATGCCCCAGGATAAGCTGGACCGCCTGTTCATGCCGTTCAGTCAGATCGATTCATCAATAACTCGAAGATATGGGGGCACGGGCCTGGGACTTGCCATCTCAAAGCGTCTTGTGGAGATGATGGGGGGAAGGATCTGGGCTAATAGCGATCTCGGAGTTGGCAGTACATTCTCATTTACCGTAAAAGTCAAACTGCCATGCATGCAGCCGGTGCAGCATAAGGTCAAGGACTTAATACCTGTTATAAAGCCTCCTATCAAGGGACATTTTCAGCAGGCCCGGCCTTTGAGCATACTTCTTGCCGAGGATAATGCCGTCAACCAGATGGTTTTGCTGCAGATGTTGCAGAAGATCGGCTACCAGGCAGATCTTGCCTCCAATGGTTTCGACGTCCTGGCGGCCCTGGATAGGCAGGCCTATGACGTTATTCTGATGGACATACAGATGCCCGACATGGACGGCTTTGAGGCAACCAGGAGGATTTTGGCGCGTTTCCCCAAAAAGAAACGCCCCAGGATCATCGCCCTCACCGCCCATGCCTTAAATGGAGATAGGGAGAGATGTCTGGAAGCAGGCATGGACAGCTATCTCAGCAAGCCCGTGAAGATAGAGGATCTGCAGTCAGCGCTGCGGCCCACAGGGCATTGAATTCCCCTGCAAATCAGAGGCTACGCAGAAGTTGAAACAAGTCTTTCCTCTCCGGGGACAGTCTACACTGCCGCTCAATGTCCTGTGTAGCCACCCGAGCCGCCTTCGATGGGGCCGGCGTCCTCGTAGCCCTGCCGCTGTCCAGTTCCTGCCAGACGGGTGAGTGCCTCGGGATGAAACAGCAGACTAAGGGCATTCAGGGCGTGCTCTGCCGTCCTCTTCTCCGCCAGCCAGGCGAGCGTCTTCTCGTCCGAAGCCTCATCCTCGTGCACGAATACCTCCAGGATATGTTTGTTGGTCATGAGCTGGGCCATGATCAGGCCGCTGGACGCCTCATGGGCGCACATCTTGTCCTTATCTGCGGGACCGGGCATCCCTAAAGCGATGACGATATCGCAACCCTCCTCCACCAGCAGTCTCTTGGCTGCAACAGGCAGGTCTTTGATTCCGGGGACGGTGTAGCGGACAATCTCCACTGAGGCCTCCTTCTTGATGGTGCTCACTGCCGCCCGGGCCATATCGACCCGGGCGAAGGTGGTGTCGGCAATGCCGATGCGTTTCATAAAAGTACAGTTGGCGGGATTGGCTTTTAGGTTTATCGGCATCGTCTGGACAGCAAAGCATCATCGAGATTGCCTGCTGACTGCGGGATGAGGCAGTCGCAGGCTGGAATTGAGCGAAAGAATTAATTAGTGGTAATATCTTCGCTACAGTTCCGTGGCCAGGAGCGGCTTTTCCTTACAATCTTCCTCCTTTACCTTTCGCCGCTCTCGGCCCTCTTCTCGTTATATTCATTGTCAGGATGACCGGATTTGCGGTCATCTCATTCTGGATAGACGAAGGCTCCCTTTTGAGTCGGGTCGTAGTCCAGCTTCATCAGATCGCTGAGGAACTCTCTATGTACCTGCACCGGATCGTAATCCTGGAACTGCTCCGGGTAGAGCCACTTGGCCACAGTCAATGCACCCACCACCAGCTGGGGGCCGATGGAGAAATCTCCGGAGATGATATGGACCCGGCCATCCCTCACTGCGGATATATTTCCGAATCCCTCAATTTTCATGATCTCATCGTAGTAGGCCTTCATCGATTCGGGGTTGCTTGACTTATAGCCGCCCTTGTAGGAGAGGCCGATGATGACCTGGGGATCCTTATCGATGACGAACTCCGTCTCCAGGTCTTTGTTGCCTTCCATATAGCCGCTGGCGATGTTTATGCCGCCTGCCAAATCCACCAGATCGGTAAAGCCGGTGCCGCTGGCATAGGCCCAGCGGGCGGTGGGACCGGTATCGGCGCTCCTCTCCCTCTCCATGAGGACCCTCACCCTGTCTTCGTCCTCTATTCGGGCTGCTCTATCCTGGATCTCTCCGATGTAGCGATCATACCAATCCAGATATCTCTGGGTTGAATCGGGATTGCCCAGCAGGAATCCCAGCACTGCCATCTCCTCTCTCAGGCTGGATGATCGGGATAGGTCGAATCTGAGCACCGCCATTCCCTCCGGCAGCTTGTCCTCAAGCGCATCGGTCGGTGGAGCATTGGTAAAGGTGACCACCAGATCAGGCTGCAATGAGATGATGCTCTCGATATCCGGCTCACTTGTGGTGCCCACGGCGGGAAGTTGGCTCAGTCTGGGAAAGAGATCCACTCTCTCCCCTACGGTATTGTCCACTCCTACTGCTTTCTCCTCCCCGCCCAGCACGGCCAATGCAATGGCATGGCGCATGTTGAGGGTCAATATACGTTCCAGGGGCAGCTCCAGGGTCAGGTTCTGCTGGTTGCCATCGATCAGGCTGATCCTCTCCGCTCTGTTTTCCGTGAGCTCCTCAGCCAGCTGAAGGTCGGACAGATCCACATTGCCATCCAGGTTAACATCGGATAGCATGGTGGCCTCCTTTGAGCCATTGATGATCTCCTGGATGTAGTCGATATCTGTTTGGTCTATTCTGTCGTCCATATTGGCATTGCCGAAGATATTCAGGGTGAAATCGGAGCCGATCGCTATGCTAGCCGTTGATGCGGTCAAGGCGATCAGCAGTGTTGTGGCGATCCATATTGGTCTATTCATGAAATTCCTCCTGGGTTCATTTAATTATACCAAACATTTGCTTCTTATTATCTTATACGAATCAAATCAGGCATTTATAGCTATCTGCGATGAATGTGGATTTAGATTCTGAAATTCTCCTCCCTATTGATCGCTTCCATCTGCCTCTGACAGGCTTTCAGCTCCTCGGGGCTGCCCTGCACTGCCAGCCAGACCGCTCCCTCTGCCCCTCCTACCCCGCCTGCGGCTAGGATCTCCGCTTTGGCTCCAGATAACAGCCTTATGGCCCCGATCTCGGTGAAGACCTCACCTGGCAGGGGCAGAAGCCTGTGGCCATTGCTGCCGGTGGCATTCAGTCGCGTTGCCAGATCGATCAGATCTCCTGGTATGCGTTTTTCCAGCCCCACGGGAAGGATCAGACTCACCCTGCGGCCCACTGCCGCCTGGAGGGCGGCGATTGCCGTGCCCCCCTGAGGGTGGCCGATCAAAACTCCTGCCTGATGGCGGACGAGATCCAGAGCATTGGCCCCCTTGAGGATGACATCCCCCTCCACCAGTCTGGCGGAGACATCGAATATGGTAGCGCCCTTCTTCCAGATCCCCTCCTCTATCACCACGTCTCCAGGAAAATGGCTCTGGTCGGCCAGCCTGCCTTCATTGGTGGTCCTTCCCGGCAGGAGGGTGACCCCTCGGAAGAACCGATTTTTAGAGAAGCCCTCCTCCTGGCCCAGTGCCCCTAAAATCTCCTCTGCAATGTAGCCGTTGGTGGTGCCGGCGATGATGACAATGGTATTGGTGCGCATAGCCTTTAGAATGGCAGGGTGGGTGGCCAATGCTTTAGCTATCAGCCGTTTTCCTGCCGCCGGGGTAAGGACGAACTGGTACATATCCAAGAGTAAAGCATCTTGACCAAGATAAATCCAATGATGGAATATCGGCGGATATTAACATTCCTTGCCTTTAACCGATAGAATTAATAAGCATAATAGCACCGCTACTGGTTTGTGGCTAGGGGCGGCTTTTCCTTACAATCTCTTCCTTTACCTTTTGCCGCTCCCGGCCCTCTCCTCATTGCATCCAACCGTCCGAATGGCTGGACCGAGGAATCTCATGGCAATTATGAGAAGATCAATTTGTCGGGTCAACTACCCCGTCCTTAGGAAGGGGCTTGCGACTACGATGATGTTGTGTCACATTTGGCTGATTGACTTGGCAGCCTTCTCAGGCAAGATATACCCGCCTGAGCCGGAGGCCATAAGCCTGCGGTCACCATGACCGCCGGTCCTGAATCCTTCCCTCCTCCTCATGGTCTTGGCTGCGGCCTTCTATCTGGCGGCCGCAGTACGGGCAGACCAATCCCGACGAATTGTCTGCTTCCTTTCTCTGGGCCTGCACCTGGACAAATCCCATGGCCAATACTCCTGCTGGTAGGGCAAACAGGCCGATTCCGAGGATGACCACCACCGAGCCGATCAGCTTGCCCCAGGGGGTGATCGGATAGATATCTCCATACCCGACAGTGGCCAGTGTCACAATGCCCCACCACATGGCATCAGGAATGGAGGCGAAGGCCTCGGGCTGGGCGTCATGCTCCGCTTCGTACATCAAGCCGGCGGAGGTGATGAGCAGAATGATTATGGTGAAGAGCATAAGACCAAGCTCCTCCTTCTTCAGCCGGAGGACTTCATCGAATGTCTGCAGGGCGCGCGAGTAATGGGCCAGCTTCAAAATCCGGAAGAGACGGAAGAGGCGCATGGCTCGAATGAACCTCAGATCGGCGATGACGAATGGAAGATAGAAGGGAAACACCGCGATGAAGTCCACCATTGCCAGGGGAGTTATCGCAAAGCGCAGTCTGCTGCCCTGAGGGGCGCGGTATCTTGGATCCTCAATGCAGCTCCAGATGCGCAGGATATACTCGATGGTGAATATTCCTATGGAGAATACATTGAATGCCTCAAAAATGGGTCCATAGGCGAAGTAGAGCCATTCCACCGTCTCCATGATCACCGCTGCGACATTGAGAACCACTAAAAGCATGAGGGCGAGTCTGACCAGATTTGGCCATCTGTGTGCATTGATTTCCCCCTCCAGGATCTCATATGTCCAACGCCGATAGCTTTTGGGCATCCAGGCCTAGCTTATGTCCATCTTAATATATACGAACTTGCCTCTTTTTCAGCATGCGTGCTGCTCTCCTTCAGCAGACTGTACTGCCCTGCCAGGATTCCGAGAACCTCTCTCGGGCCCTCCGATTGGCCAGCTCTGCTCTTGAGATGGGCGCAGAGATACTGGTATATCCGGAGCTCTTTTTATCCGGATTCTGCTATGAGCCCGCCACTGCAGGTGCAGAGGATCTGATGCTCGCCGCGCTCGATCCGTTTCGCGATATTGTCAGGGATCACGACTGCCTGATCATCGGCTCAGCTCGTCGCGGCCGGTCAAACCTCGGATTTTGCCTGGATCGCACCGGTTTGAAGCTGCGCCCCAAAATCCATCCCTTCGGCGAGGAGAAGAAGCACTTCGATGGGGGGGATTCGATCTCCCCCATAGCCACCCGCTGGGGCATGGTGGGCCTGCAGATCTGCTATGACCTGCGTTTTCCCGAGGTGGCCCGCTCCCTGGCCCTGCAGGATGCTGACTTCCTGGTGACCGTGGCCCAGTTTCCGGAGCAGCGGCGCGAGCAGTGGCGGGCGCTAAGCCTCGCCCGGGCGATAGAGAACCAGATCCCTCACCTGGCCTGCAACTGGGCAGAAGGGGGAGGTTCCATGATCATCAGCGCCCGGGGCACTGTGCTGGCAGGGGCGGAGTGCGGCGAAGAGATCATATTCGGCGAGGTCGACCTATCCGAGAGGGACCAGGTACGAGGTGAGATCCCCTGCTTTTCCGACCGCCGGCCCGAGGTGTATTGAGGTGATGGCATAAACCCCCTGACCATGAACTTCCTCATATCGAAGTTCCGGGAGTATTATATCCAGGCCACCCTGGATGTCCCTCCAGGCCTCCAGTCCAGGGAATGGGGTTTTCTCTTCTTCGATGACTCAGGCATGCGCCGGCACAAGTCCTTCTTCAGCCGGGGGGAGCTGGTGGACTATGTGCGCTCCATGATTCCCCGTCATGTCTATCATTCAGCCGCTTATTACCAGCGGCCCGGTGCACCGACGATGAAGGAGAAGATCTGGCAGGGAGCGGACCTTATATTCGATTTGGATGCCGATCACCTGCGCGGTGCCGCCAGAAGCTATGCCGGGATGCTGGAGCAGGTCAAGAGGGAGACCCTAAAGCTCCTCTCCTTTTTGCTATCCGATTTCGGTTTTGCGGAAAGTAAAATTAGCGTCGTCTTCTCTGGCGGCCGGGGATATCACATCCATGTCCGGGACCCGCGGATCTATAGCTTCGGGAGTGATGAGCGCCGGGAGGTGGTAGACTACCTCTCAGGCAGGGGCCTGGTTTTGGACCGATTCATTCACGAGGCTCCGGTTGAAGGATGGGGGCGGGAGGGAGGCAGGCGTCTTATAGCTCCTGCTCGGGATTCGCCTGGCTGGGGGGGAAGGATCAACCGCTCGATCATCTCCTTTGTGGAAGGGCTCCGCGCCCTCGACGAGCCCGGAGCGGTGGCCGTCCTCTCCCGGGTCAAGGGCATCGGCCCCAAGAAAGCCTCCAGCTTCTACCGCAGCCTAGAGGGTGAGGGGGTGATAGAGGAGATCCGCCGGGGGAACCTGGATCTCTTTCGGGGCAGCGCAGGCATCTGGAAGCTTCTCTTGAGAGAATGCCTGAACAGCGAAGGAGTGGCAGTGGGGCTGAACCTGGACCAGGAACGGGGGGAGACCGACGAGCCGGTGACCGCAGATGTCCGTCGGCTGATTCGATGCCCTGGGAGCCTGCACGGCGGCTCGGGGCTGAGGGTGACTCCCTTATCGATCAGCGGCCTGGAGGAGTTCGACCCCCTGGAGGATGCGGTGGTCTTCGGGGATGAACCGGTTTTTCTGGAGATCTCAAAGCCCTTCAGCACTCAGATGAAGGGGAACAGCTACAGCCTGAAGGAGGGCACCGAGGAGCTGCCAAGTTGCGTGGCCGTATTCCTCATGGCCAGAGGGGTGGCCCAGGCCAGGACAAGACACTAGAACGGTGAAAAGCTATTATACTATCCAGCCACTTAAGATCAGTCCGCATAAATTTGATGATGAGGTGGTGAAATGGATCTGGCCAATGCTCTCCGGGAAGAGCGCAAGTCCGCGGAGCTTCAGCCGTTGGATGAGGATTTCTATCAGCAGGTTGGCACTTATCTGACCGGCATGAGCCAGGAGCTCTCTCAAATCATAGATCCCTTCAGCGTTGAGGCTCAAATCCTGCAGGATACCCTCAAGAGCGAGAGGAGCAGTCTGAACAAGCTCATCGACCAGAGGATAAAGAAGATCGTCCGCCGAGCGCTTCGCAATGCGAGATCAGCTTCTCGGGAGGAGGTCTTCTCCGGCATGACGGCAGAGGAGACGGAGATCTACCGGCAGATGCTCTCGACCATTGCCCTCGGCCGGGAGTCCATCCTCTCCCATATGACTCCCACCGAAAGGCCTTTAACGGGCAAAAAAGATATATTGCGGGAATACGAAGTCGTGCGGTTGCTGGATGATGTTCCTATGTTTGCGGGAGTTGACGGGAAGAATTACCTTCTCGCCAGGGACGATGTGGTCGTCCTCCCTGCCGTCCATGCCAGAAATCTGCGCAACAAAAATTTAGCTTCAGAAGTGAAGATCCAGAGATGATAAGAAGTGAAGATGCCAAAGAAGCTTAACGCTTACTGTCCGTTCTGCAAGAAGCACACCGCACAAACGGTGGAAAGGGTGAGAAAAGGCCGGGCTTCAACCTTGACCCGCATTACCAGGCAGAAGTCCAGAGCCAATGGAATAGGGAATCAGGGGAAGTTCTCCAAGGTTCCAGGCGGAGACAAGCCCACGAAGAGACTTAACCTGAGGTACCGCTGTGGTGAGTGCAAGAAGGCCCACAACCGCCCCGGATTCAAGGCGGGTAAGTTCGATCTGGTGGAGAGCTAGATATGCCCAGCAAGTTCGTCAAGGTAAAATGCAACGACTGCGAGAATGAGCAGGTGATCTTCGCCCATGCCTCAACCGTGGTGAAATGCCTGGTATGCGGGCGCACATTGGCTGAGCCCACTGGGGGCAAGGCATTGATCAAAACTACCGTAGTAGAAGTGCTCGAGTGATTTCTAATGCAACGTGAGGGCTGGCCAGAGCCCGGATCTCTTGTGGTCTGCACCGTCACTCAGGTGGTGGACTTCGGTGCTTTCGTCTCCATAGACGAGTATGCAGGCAAGCAGGGCCTGATTCATATCTCCGAGGTAGCCAGCGGATGGATCAAGTACATTCGCGACCATGTGCGAGAAGGGCAGAAGATAGTTTGTAAGGTACTGAATGTAGATACCTCCCGCCATCACATCGATCTATCTCTCAAGGATGTGAATGAGCATCAGAGGCGGGAGAAGATCCAGGAGTGGAAGGCGGACCAAAAAGCCTGGAAATGGCTGGAGATGGCCTATAAAGACCGGCCCGAGGATGCCAAGAGGGTGGCTGATTCTCTCATGGCCGCCTACGACAGCCTCTATCTGGCCATGGAGGAGGCGGCGATCAGTGGCGCTGAAGCTCTGAACGAAGCCGATCTCACCGAAGAGGATGTCAAGATCTTAGAGAGCCTATCTCGAGATAATGTCAAGATACCGTCGGTTGACATCAGCGGCTATGTGGATATCACCTCTCCCGCTCCGGATGGTGTAGAGGTTATCCGCAAGGCTTTAAAACAGGCCAGAAGGACCAAGGACAAGGATGCTACCCTTTCAGTTTCGTATATCGGAGCACCGCGATACCGCATTCATGTAACTGCTCCGGACTATAAGCATGCAGAGTCTGTTCTCAAAAAGGCCGCTCAGGCCATAGTAAGCTACATAGAACAACACGGCGGAGAGGGCGCTTTCCACAGAGAGGCATGAGATCCAAGATCCTGCGGTGTGAGTCCTGCGCTCGATACACTCTGAAGGAGATATGTCCAGCCTGTGGCGGCCGTGCCGCGCCAACCAAACCAGCGAGGTTCTCCCCTGATGATCCTTATGGCAGATACAGGAGAGCCCTCGCCTCGGAGGCATAATGAAAGAGACCCTGGTTTTTCGCATAAAAGATGTAGATCTCACCGATCCCATTATGATTGAGGGGCTGCCTGGGGTAGGCCACGTGGGTAAATTGGTGGCAGATCACATGGTAGAGGAGCTGCATGCCGAGAAGATCATTGAGATCTACTCTCCCCATTTTCCTCCCCAGGTGATGGTGAAGGAGGATGGAACCATCAAGCAGGTGAAAAATGAGATCTATGCGCGACGGGGGCAGAATGGGGAGCCCGATCTATTGATCATCATCGGCGACTATCAGAGTGCCACCAATGAGGGCCATTACGAGCTGACCAGCATATTTCTGGACATCGCCGAGAGCTACAAGGTTCGGCGAATCTATGCTCTGGGCGGCTATGGTACCGGCCAGTTCGTGGATAAGTCCTCGGTGATGGGCGCGGCCACCAGCATCGAGCTGGTGGAGGAGATGAAAACGCAGGGGGTTCTCTTCCAGGAGAACGAGCCTGGTGGGGGCATTATAGGCGTCTCCGGCCTCTTGCTGGGCCTGGGAGCCCTACGGGGACTGGATGTGATCTGTCTGATGGGTGTTACCAGTGGCTATCTGGTCGATCCAAAGGCAGCATCAGAGGTCCTGCGCGTTCTGTCCGGGATCCTGGGCATAGAGGTGGGAATGCATGCCCTTGAGGAGAGGGCGAAGGAGATGGAGAAGATCATAGGCAAGCTCCAGGAGATGGAGCGGGCCCAGTCTCCCTTCGAAGCGGGTGGGGATGAGGATCTCAGGTACATCGGATAGCCTCATTGAATCCGCCCACCGGCTACTATCCCTGGCCTTAAAAGAAGGGGCAGCAGAGGCTGAGGTCTATGGTATGGTGGGACGCTCGGTTGATGTCGACCTCCGCAGGGAATACGTGGAGATGGCGAGCGAGAGCTACCACTGCGGCCTGGGATTGCGCGCGGTAGTGGATGGTGCTGTCGGATTCTCCAGCAGCAGCGACATGGCTCAGCTGAAGTTCGTAGCCATGAGCGCTGTTCGATCGGCCAGGGCACGGGGCAGGGATGACACCTGGATCGCTCTCCCTCAGCCGGAGAGGGTAACAGAGCCCGAGGGGATCTATGACCGGCGGCTGGATAAGATCAATCCCGAGGAGTGCATCGACATCGCCCATAGCCTCTTGGCGGGCTGCAATGAGGTCGATGGTGCAGAGCCGGTCTCCGGCGGTGTGGCCTGTGTCTCAGGCACAGGATTTGTGCTCAACTCTCAGGGGATAGAGCTGGTGGAGACCTCGACCCTCATGCAGGCCTCAATGGAGGCCATAGCCCGGAGGGGGGACGTGGCCACAGGCAGCGAGTTTTTCAATTCCCGCCACTTAGAGCTATCGATGGAGTTCGTGGGCCGCTTGGCAGGGGAGATGGCCCGTGCCTCGTTGGGT
Source organism: Methanosaeta sp. UBA533 (assembly GCA_002498745.1). Taxonomy (GTDB): domain Archaea; phylum Halobacteriota; class Methanosarcinia; order Methanotrichales; family Methanotrichaceae; genus Methanothrix. Next base: position 12,784 of record DAIO01000114.1, read on the forward strand.
GGAGCTAAAGGAGAGGGCGGAAGGTTCGATGTGCTGCTCAGGCCGCTGGCGGTAGCGGAGCTTTTAGAGGGAGCCTTCCTCATCTCATTAGAGGCGGATAGCGTTCAGAAGGGTCGTTCTTCTCTTCGGGGTCGGCTGGGGGAGATGATAGCCTCCGAGGATCTCATGATCGTAGACGACGGCCTTCTTCCCGGGGGCATAGACTCCTCCGCCTTCGATGGGGAGGGAGTGCCCTCCCAGAGGACGGTCCTAGTCGAGAGTGGGATACTGAAGGGATTTCTCTACGATAACTATACTGCAGGGAAGGACTGCGTCCGCTCCACAGGAAACTCGGTGCGTTCGGGCTACTCCGATCTCCCTCGGGTGGGATCGAGAAATCTGATCATTGACTCACCCTCAGCCTATGACCTCCAGGCGGAGACAGAGGGCTATCTGGTCCATGGCCTCATCGGCGCTCATACCGCCAACCCCATATCTGGCGACTTCTCAGTCGAGGCGCGCAATGCTTTTCGAATCTCCCCAGGTGGAGAGGCCCAGCCGATCAGATCCTTGATGCTCGCGGGGAACATATTTGAGATCCTGAAGACGATTGAGGTGGGCATTGACCGCCGGTCCATAGGCTCCATAGTCACCCCCACATTGAAGGTTAAAATGATGGTAGTAGGAAGCTAAAGGAGAATAAAGAGTGATCATAGGAGGTCCGGCCTCCCAGCTTTTGGCGGGCAGGGTGGCAGCGATTTTGGGTGAGGTGCTGGCGTTATGCGACTACAAGACCTTTCCCGATGGGGAGTCATATACCCAGGTGACGGCACCGCTTGACGATAAGGTAGCAATAATCCAGTCCACCCCTACCGATAGGGATCTGGTCTATCTGCTCCAGCTCCTGGATGTCTGCCAGGAGAGCAGCATCGATCTGGTCATACCCTACTTCGGCTATGCCCGCCAGGATAAGATCTTCAAGCCGGGCGAGCCCATGACCGCCAGGGCGGTGGCCAGAGCTCTCAACCCCTTCTTGAAAAAGGGCCGGGTCCATCTGGTAAACATCCATGCACCATCCATCATGAATCATTTCTGCTGTCCTGCGGACAATCTGGATGCAACGCCGCTTTTAGCAGAAAAGGTGGCCACCCTCGGCCTGAAGGACCCTGTGGTCATATCGCCGGACAAGGGTGCAGTGGCGATGGCCAGGACCGCTGCCGCCACCCTGGGAGCGGATAGCGATTACCTGCAGAAGACCCGCATCTCCGGCACTGAGGTCAGTATGGCTCCCAAAGAGATCGACGTCCGGGGAAGGGACGTGGTGATATTCGATGATATGATCGCCACCGGCGGCACTATGGCCACGGCCATAGAGATGTTGCGCGCACAGGGTGCAGCCCGGGTCTATCTGGCGGCAGTGCATCCCGTCCTCACCGGATCGGCGGTCCTTAAGCTCTACCGCTCCGGGGTGGAGGGCATCCTGGCCACGGACACCCTGGACAAGGGAGTGAGCACCGTATCTGTGGCGCCGATCATCGCCAGGGCGCTCAAGCCCTGAATTTTGAGATAGCTCAATTTACTGCTAGCGCCATATCGCCGCCCAAAGCCCTTTAATGGCGACGCTTTAGCCAATGAACTCCTCCAGCCAGTCCACCTGGCCGGGGGGCATCTGCAGCTTTCCCTCGATTATCTTTGCCACCAAATCGGCCACCTCTTTAGGGTTCCGTCCAGTGGTATCTATCTCGTCCACCCGCTGGCAATACTCCACTGCCTCGACCAGGATCACGTCCAAGGCTTCTGCTTCCAGGTTCTCCCTTATCTTCTCCGGCGAGTAGCCCCGCCCTTTCAATCGGGTCTCCAGCTCCTGGGGTGAAAGGCGGAGGACTATCGACCATTGGGCGAAGTGATGGGAGAAGTGGCCTTCAAGGATAGCGATCTGGTCCGAATCCATCTCCGCCAGGCGCTCAGCCAATCCATCCATATTCGCCTCCAGGCAGCCCCTCTCCGGGTCGGTGCCGAAGTTCAGGCCGCCCCGAACCAGGGCGTTGATGTCTATCGCCCGGTAAGGCAGGAGACGGGCGACGGTGGTCTTGCCCGTCCCTGGAGTGCCGGTCAGGGCGATCTGCATATCAGTGCCGGATCTCCCTGAAGGCGGCGAGGAAGCGGTCGTTCTCCGCGGGCGTTCCTACTGTCACCCGGACGTGATGCTCTCCTGCTCCCCGGAATGAGCGGCAGTCGCGGATGATGATACCCTTCTGCAGGAACTTCTCGGCAAATGAGTCCGAGGCTTCCTCGGTTTTCAGGTAGAGGAAGTTGGCCTGGGAGGGATAAGACCTGATCTCTTTTTCCAGGCGACTGCGCTCCATTTTTATTTTTCTCACCGATTGGTTCATAAAGTCCAGATCCGAAAGAGCTGCCACACCGGCTGCGACTGAGGCGCAGGATATGCCAAAGAAGGGCGGCGCCGCCCGGCGGTACTCTCGAGCCATCCACTCGGGCATCAGGGCATAGCCCAGGCGCATCCCCGCCAGGCCGAAGGCCTTGGATAAAGTCCGTCCCACCACCAGGTTCTCGTATCTACTCACCAGCTCCGCCAGGCTCCGCTCTGCAAACTCCACATAGGCCTCGTCCAAAAAGACGATGGCCTCCGTCGTCTCCAGCAGACCGCAAAGCTCCTCTTCTTTCAGGGCGTTTCCGGTGGGATTGTTCGGCGAGCAGATGAAAGCCATCTTTGCCTCATCTGCAATTCTCTCATAAATCCGGAAATCCGGGCCCCGGGGTGAGAATAGGGGTTCAGCCCCCGCCAGAACGGTCAGGATCTCATAGTAGCTGAAGGTGGGGGTGGGGATGAAGGTATGGTCTCCCTTCTCCAAAAATAGCCGGGTCAAGGTGTCCATTACCCCGTCCATTCCCGCTCCTATCACTATCATCTCTTCGGGAAAGCCGGTGTATCTGGCCAGGCCCTCCATCAGCTCTTCGGGCTCTGGATACCTCTCTGGGGAGACATTCTGCAGGGCCTCAAAAACCTTAGGGCTGGGGCCATAGGGGTTCTCATTGCTGCCCAGCTTCACGATCTTTGCCGGGTCCAGACCATAGCGGCGGGAGATCTCAGTGAAACCCTTGCCTGCCACATAGGGGTGCAGCCTCTTCAGGCTCTCCCTGGTACTTTGCCTAGAGGAGCTCACCTATTACCTCCACCACTCTGTCTATCTCCTCCTTCGTCACCACCAGGGGCGGGATGAGGCGGAGGGTATGCTCTCCGGTGTTGTTGATCAGCACTCCCTTTTGCAGGGCCTTCTCCACCAGGGATTTGCAGTCGCAATTCAGATCCAGGCCGACCATCAGCCCCAGTCCGCGAACCTCCTGAGCCTTGAGCTTCTCTATCTCTGACTTAAGATATCTGCCCAGATCCTCTGAGCGCTCGACCAGCTTCTCCTCTCGTATGACATCGATCGTTGCCAGGGCGGCAGCACAGATCAGGGGGCCGCCGGCGAATGTCGAGCCGTGGTCTCCTTTCCGGAAGGCCTCCGCCGCACCGGCACGGGCGAGCATCGCTCCCATGGGCAGGCCTCCGGCTATGGCCTTGGCCAGGCAGATGACATCAGGGACAACCCCGGAGTGCTCCTTGGCAAACCACCTGCCGGTCCGTCCAAATCCGGTCTGCACCTCATCCAGGATGAGAAGGGCTCCTTGGTCATCGCATATGTCTCGCGCTGTTCTGAGATAGTCCCCGTCCGGCACATAGACCCCTGCCTCACCCTGTACCGGCTCCAGGAACATCGCTCCGGTCTCGGAGTTGACTGCCGCCTTAAGAGCCTCGCTATCGTTGTAGGGGACGAACTCCGCTTCCCTCAGCGGTCGGAACGGCTCCCTATAAGCGGCTTTATGTGTCAGGCCAAGGGACCCCAGGGTGCGTCCGTGAAAGGCCCTCTCTGCCGCCACGATCTTCGACCTGCCCGTTGACCGGCGGACGAGCTTGAGTGCCGCTTCTACGCTCTCCGCTCCAGAGTTGCAGAAGTATGCCCGGTCCATGCCGGTGAGCCCCTTCAGCTCTTCCGCTAAAAGTACCTGGTTTTCGGTGTAGTAGAGGTTGGAGGTGTGGATGAGAGCTGCAGCCTGGCGGATGATCGCCTCTACCACCCGTGGGTGGCAGTGGCCTATGCTGTTCACCGCTATGCCAGCGACGAAGTCCAGGTATTCCCTGTCTTCGCTGTCCCAAACATGAGAACCGCTTCCCTTGACGAGGAGCACGTCCTGGCGGCCGTAGGTCTGGAATATGGATTCGGATTCCCTTTTCACTAGATCTTTCTTGTCTGTCATGAGATTGACACCCATCCCGCTAGATGCTCTTGGCAAACCTCAGGCTCATTTGAATCTGGCGATTGACATCTCGGCTGGCTATATCCATATGGCCGGGATACATAACCTTGACATCCAGCTCTGTCAGCCTCTGGATAGAGCGGACCAGCTCTTTGGTGCTTCCGCCGAACATATCCGTCCGGCCGATGTTCCCGTCAGGGAATACTGTATCTCCGGAGAATAGCACCTTTTCCGTCCGCTCATAAAGGCACAGGCTTCCGGTGGAGTGCCCTGGGGTCTCCATGACCTCCAGCTTCCATTTCCCAATATCCAGGACCATCCCCTCTTTCAGGGTCTCGTCCACTTTGTACTCCGGGGCTTGCTGGCCGAAGAGGTATGCAACCGATGCCAGCTCATCTCCTATGCAGCCCACCTCCTTCTCGCTCAGCATCAAGCGTGCTCCTGTCACCTCCTTAAGAGCGGGAGCGGCACCGGAGTGATCGTGATGGCAGTGAGTGAGGACGATCAGCTCGATTTTTGCTGGATCGATGAATTTCTTGATGTTCTTTAAGGTCGGCCCTGCCATCATGCCCGCGTCCACCAGAATGGGCTTCTCATCTATGACCAGGTAGACATTGCCATCGAAGGCGGCACCGCTAACCTTATGCACTTCAACCATTGATAAACACCTGCAGCGAGAAAGTTGCTCCTACAATATATTAGTTGGTAACAATGACCCTGATGGAAGAGGCAAGCAGTGGGCGCGTGCCCCAAAGTATCGAACGGGTGGCAAGAAAAGAGGGAATAGATCCGGCAAAGCTGGCCCGGCTGGTGGCCGCGGGCAGGGTGGTCATCCCGGGAAATGTCCGCCGCGAGGGGCTGGATCCGGCAGGCATAGGGGAGATGCTAGCCGTTAAAGTGAATGTCAACCTGGGCACATCCCAAAACCTCGACTCCCCCGAGGTAGAGGTGGAAAAAGCTCTGGCGGCAGCTGAGGCGGGAGCGGATGCTGTGATGGACCTGTCCACCGGAGGTGACCTGGACCTGGTGCGCAAGAAGATCTTGGCAGCAGTAAAAGTGCCTCTGGGCACAGTGCCCATCTATCAAGCCGCCGTCAAAAAGGAGCTGACCAGCCAGGGGATGTTTGATTCCCTGGAGCGACATGCCCGAGATGGGGTGGACTTCGTCACCGTTCATGCCGGGGTGAACAGGATATCCCTGGAGCGGCTCAGGCAGGACCCTCGACTGATGGGGGTGGTGAGCCGGGGCGGCTCTTTGACCATGAAATATATCGCCGATACTGGAGAGGAGAATCCCTACTACCGGGAGTTCGACTACCTGCTGGAGATCGCCAGGGAATATGAATTGACCCTCTCGCTGGGAGACGGTCTGCGGCCAGGGTGCATCGAGGATGCATCTGATCGGGCCAAGTACATGGAGTTCATCATGCTAGGTGAGCTGGTTAAAAGGGCGCAAGCTGCGGGAGTGCAGGCCATGGTGGAGGGGCCGGGGCATGTGCCTGCAGATGAAATCGAGACCAGTGTGATGGCGATGAAGCACTTGACCGGTGGAGCGCCCCTATACCTTCTCGGACCACTGGTGACGGATGTCGCCCCTGGGTATGACCATATCACCGCTGCCATGGGTGGCGTGATCGCCGGCATGGCGGGAGCGGACTTCCTCTGTGCCACGACTCCCTCCGAGCACCTCGATCTGCCCAACAGAGAGGATGTGATCGAGGGAACCTATGTCACCCGGATCGCTGCCCATGCAGCCGACCTCACCCGGCCGGGCGTGCGAGAAAGAGCTCGATCCTGGGATCTGCAGATGTCCCGGGCGCGAGCTGCTCTGGACTGGGATGGCCAGTTCCAGGCGGCGATAAATCCGGCAAGAGCTAAGCAGATCAGACACAGGCGAGGGTTGGAGACCGACACCTGCACCATGTGCTCTGAGCTGTGTGCCATCCGGCTGGCAAAAGAGGCGATGGAGAAAGAGAGGGATAAGGATCCGAAGTGTGCCTGATACAGCCCGTCCTGGCTGGACGGGACACTGTCGTGATCTTCTGAACCCCTCTCCCATAATTTTTGGCGGCCTTGATCATCTCAGTTTATCTGCCGCTTGGCAAGGGAGCTGGATGATCTGCACCGGCTCGATGATTATATTGGAGGTGGCGGTGGCCTTCCCACCTTCCACGGTGTTGATGGCGCGAACGGATATCCCCGATACTCTTATGTCCAGGCGGTTTAGAAGCTGGCCCTCAAGGCCTATATCCTGACCGCTGAGATCCGGATCGCTGCGATTGCTGCTGCTCTCCTGGGAGTGGTTGGGAAAAAGCTCCTCGTGCCTCTGGGAGTAGGCTGCGGATAGATTTTCCAGCTTTGCGGTTAAAGCAGCCATATCTGGCATGACCATCTCTCTTGGTTGTGAGAGCAGAATGGAATCTGTTCTTGGGCCGATGAAGGCATCGGTTGGCGTTTGATCAAGGTGATTTGAGATCTCACATGATGTGATGGGCCTGTCCGGCATCTGCCCGGCTAGGACTGGGCCCGATAAGAGAAAAAGTAATAGAAAACCCGCTTTTATTGCATCGGCGGGTCTCCTTGAAATCTTCATATCCAATCCTGTCTGGTTCGACTGGTTTGATATCACTGCTGGTTGGCTACCACCTTGACATTGTTGGTGGCGGAGGCAAATCCGAATGCAAGAGCGTCTCTATTGCCGATCTTGATCTGGTCTATATTGACCTTGATGCAGCAGTCCTGGCAGCTGGGTGACACATTGCCATAGCAGCAATTGCACTCTCCAGTGTCCTGGTTCTTTATGACCTCCAGGTTATTGGTAGCTAAAGTTACGGGCGCCCTGTGCCATGGCACACCAAAGGCCATTGCTCTGTCATTTCCGATCGCCATCGTATCCGCATTGGTATCCTGAAATTCCGGGAAAAGGTATGCTGATCCTTCTGTCTGGAATATCACGCCATTCTTTCCGAATATATCTATGCTGCCACTGCCGCCCATACCCTGTGCAAATGCAGGTATTGACAGCATAGCTATGGCCAGCACTAAAATAACACCCTTCTGTCTAATAATTTCACCCCTTTCGTTGTTTGATATCGATACAATTTCTCTCTATAATATTTATCTTTTTTGGTAAGAGATACTAACCGCCATCGATTGTACCTGCAGTTTGAGGAGCACCCATTGCCCGGAGATTTATTCCGCCATATTCGTATTCCTCCTACCCATGATCGTATTCGCCGGATATACTACTCTCTCTATTACTATAAAAATTTTTTTGTTTTGTTTATAAAGATAGATCAGGCGAATATTAGCTTTCGAACCTTTAATGTGGCCAGATCTACAATTGGCGCCACTGCACAAACCGGCTGAATGTTCATCTTCTTCTGAAAATCAGTCTGCGACTGCCAGGTGCCACTGTTTATCGCTGCCACTCCTTTATAGCGGGCGATTCCCACGGTATGGACATGCCCGCAATGGAGAATTGCCGGGGGATGGGAGATGACATAATGATCCTCGTTCTCCGGTGCGATGGACACCCGGCTGCCATAGATTGGGGAGAGGTG
>DAIO01000048.1:0-6311 GCA_002498745.1 Methanosaeta sp. UBA533
GTGTGAGTTCCTAAAAATAGGCGGATATATAGGCTATCCTCACTCCTAATAATGCCTAAAGGAGCAGCATTGACTCTGCCACCTGTCTCTGTGGTCGCAATTATCTCGTTTATGCCCTCCAATATTCCCAGCTCATCAAGAGCCTCTTTGCCATAGAACATGATCAAAACCGCAATCTCCTCAGAAGAGAGATAAATAAAGATGCCGCAATCAGGTCTGCTGTAGAGCCGGGATTCATATCCCTGTTGTTCAATTCGCAATCCATCTCCCGTGCCTTATTCAGGGTGGAATCAAGGAGTGCATCTACAGCCAGACTGGATACCTCCACCGCTCTTTCCCTTCCGAACTTGGCGGATATAAGGCTGTCCGGCACCTCAGCCAGGGCTTCAAGGAAGGTCCTGACCACGCCATCATTGAGGCCGTATATGGATACCATCTCCCGCAGCCTTCCGGCGAGCTGGAATGATCGCTCAAAGTCCGTGGCCCATTCGCGAGCAACAATATCATGATCCAGGGAAAGTCTCATCAGTTCGAGAAGGGATTGGTTGCCCTCGATCAGCTTTCTTTCCCAGTCCGGATCCTTCAAGCTGAAATCATCGACCTGTACTACTCTTGCTCCCGCCAGATCGAAGGCTCGATAGAAGTCTATCGCATCCTGGACGGTGGTGCTCCTCAGAACTCTCGCCAGCTCCTCCTCAAGCCCATCATCCACCCCATCATACGGTCCATTCTCCTGGCTCTCATCCCGTCTCGTTTCCTGACCTTGTTCATGAACTGCCCATTCATGACCTGCCACCCGGCCTGCAGCCAGGGCGAGAGGTATCAATAACACCAGCGAGCCGAAGTGGGTGTTGCTCCTCAGGTTCCAGTCCTCCCAGGCCTGCACGCCTTCCAGTATGAGCGACCCGGGGCTTCCTTCGCCACTGGCCGCCTTCCTGAAGACGGGATAAGCAGAGACTGCGCTGGTCAGGAAGTGATGAAATCGGATATCAGAAAAATCGTGGCAACGGTCGACATTGCCCGGCTTGGGACTGGAGGAGAGCTCGAAGAGCATGGCGAGCACTGCGCACTGGGCCACTCGATCCGATCTCTCTAGTGACCCGTACATATGTGATCAATGGATCTTTTGCAGGATCTTCTCTGCCAGCTTCTTTTTCAGTTCCATGTATTCCTTTTCGGAGAGCTTCGCCCTGGATAGGGCCTCGTCTCGCAGGTAGCAGGGCTTGCTTATCTTGCAGCACCAGACCAGGCTTCCAAAGCATGTACCCTCTCCCTTCTCCAGAAGAGTTCCTTTGGCAAAAGCGAGCTTCCGGTTCACGAACTCCTCCGGCGAGAGGCCCGCTCTCTTAAGGGCGCCGAACACCGCGCAGTTCTTGACTGGAGGACAGCAGAAGGTCAGGCCGCGCAGGTCTCCGCCCGCACAAATATGCTTGGGGGCGTTGCACCAGCCGCTGAGAAGATCGTATTCGAGCATGGCCCCGGCGAGCCATTGGACGAACTCAGGATCCGCTCCGCGCAGAGATACCACATCTGCCCCCATCGCCAGGAGGGTTCTGGCATCCTCAAAATCTCCCACATCAGCCAGAGCCATTATCGCCGGACCGCGAATATCAGCTGCTTTCTTGACCAGCTTGGGGCTAACTCCATTAAGACCGCGCAGGTCGAGGTGAATCAGGTCTAATTCGCTCTCGTTGAGCTTTTGCAGCAATGTGTTGGATAGATCCTCTGGCCTGATCCTTAGGGATAGGGTGACTCCAGAGCGCTTCAAAATAGGGATCAGCTCCAGCAGTCGGATGGGATCGCGAATGCTTGACATCTTCAGCTCAAGCAGGCAGAGGTTCTGGGCAGCAATTCTCGCCGCATCTAGTAGAGGCCCATCCTCGGAGCATGTTGCACAAAGGCCGAGGGCGGCATCGCGCCTTAGTTCTTTTCCCTCTTTTTTTGCTGCTCGCTGTCCATCATGGATATCTGGGAAGTTAGCCCTGCCCTCACTCCATTCCTTGAGCCTCTGCTTCACGTCGGTCAGACGGGATTGGATCTGAGAAGGGGAGACGACATCAAGGTCAAAACCATCCAGCAGGATCAAACCGACTGCATTGTCAGTCTCCGGACGGTTATTGGAAGAAATAACAGCAATGGGACTATCAATATGCAAATATCCTACTTCAACCATCAGTGGGAAGGTACTGTCGCATAAGATATCAGGCTTTCGCCTCCTGGGCCATTTATTCTGGCCGTATTCCGGCTATTATACATGCCTGCCGCCCTGAACCATCGCCTGGCCTATGCCACCTTTATATCCGAGAAAATCCAATCACTTCCCGTGATATGATGGTGAGCTTTAAAGTAGATGCTGATGCAAGGGCTATTGTTCAGGGATCGGAGGACCAGGAAAAATACCCTATTGTGGCCAAGGTCAAGGGCTCGGGAAAGGATGGAGCGTTGAGCATTCAGGTGGCAGGAGATGGCTCTAGCCCCATATCCGCCCGGATATCAGGCGACTCTCAAAACCCCATTGCGGTCGAGCCCATCAAGCTGGCTCCAATCACTGTGGTCCCGGATCTCAAAGAGGTCGCCCGGACGGTGGACTTTGAATCCATTATCGGCGCTCTCACCCGGCTATCTCAGGGTGTGAAGGTGAATGTCGCCACCTCGGATGCGCCCCTTTCCATTGCTCTGGGGAAGGTACCCGTGGACCTGAGCATCTCCGTCTCCTCACCCACTCAGGAGACCGTCTTCAAGGTGGAGATCAAAGGAACTATAGGAGAGTAAGAGGACCATCAGCAGCATGCAGCCTGAGCAGGGAAAAGATATCGGTGAGGCCGGCGCTATTGGCATTGCCAATCTTTTAAGGAAATACGGGTGGTTCTTATAATTCCCTCATGGCTGGTCACTCTCATGGTGGCCGCTCTTCCAGTATCAGAGGTTCGGGGAGCCATACCTTTAGCCATTGGATATTACGGATACTCATGGTATCAGGCATTTATCATATCCGTCCTGGGAAACCTCCTTCCCGTGGTTCCTCTGCTTCTATTTCTGGGTCCTGTATCCGATTACCTGCGGCGTTATACCATTGGAGATAGATTCTTCACCTGGCTATTCGCTCGCACCCGCAGCAAGTATATTCAGAAGCATGAGAACTTTGGATTGATCGCCCTGATCATCTTCGTGGCCATACCCCTTCCTATGACTGGGGCCTGGACTGGCTGTGCTATTGCCTTCCTCCTGGGCTTCCGGTTCCTGCCCGCCCTTGCTGCCGTTGCGACAGGAATATTGATCGCAGCCAGTATTGTGACTGCTACGGTTATGGGGATAAAAATACTGATCTTTTGAAGATGAAGGGAGGATGAAGATCCTATCTCTTACTAGCTTATCCTTACCTCCACTAAATGCTCTTTTTTATCGTCGACGAGGTGTACAGTCCCATCGGTCTGTATAATCCCATCCACAGTCACTTCTTCCGCGGATCCAATCCGCATAACAGTGATATGATAGAATGTCTCCCGATAATGATAATGTACTTTGAAGGATTTCCAGTCGTCTGGAATGCAGGGCTGAAATCGCAGCCTGTCCACTTCCAAGGTTATGCCGAGCAGTGATTCCAATATGAGGCGGTACATCCAGCCAGAAGCGCCTGTGTACCATGTCCATCCTCCCCTCCCTGCATTCGGAGGGAGAGCACAGATATCTGCTGCCACGATATAAGGCTCAACCCGGTAAATTGCTACCTCGTCTGGGGTCGAGCCATGCATCACCGGATTGATCAGATCCAACAGCTCCCAGGCCCGGGCACTGTCACCCAAAGAGGCGAAAGCCATAATCACCCATATAGCTGCATGGGTATACTGCCCGCCATTCTCTCTCACACCGGGAAGATATCCTTTGATATATCCGGGATCCAAGCTGGACCTATCGAATGGTGGCTGCAAAAGCTGTACTAGAGAATTGTCCCTGTTGACGAGCCTGTTATCCACTTCCTCCATTGCTTCCCTTGATCTTTCTGGATCTCCCGCCCCGGATAGAACCGACCAGCTCTGCGGGATTGAATCTATCTGGCACTCCTCATTGGCAATGGATCCAAGTGGATCTCCATTGTCGAAGTATGCCCGGAGGTACCAATGGCCATCCCAGCCGCTCTGCCTGATATTCTCCCGCAGAGTTGCAGCCTCGCTTGCACAAAGCTCAGCAAAGGCGGAATCGCCAAAGAGATGGGCAATATCCTTGAACTTTGCGAGCACATCGTATAGGAAGAAAGCATTCCAGACACTTTCGCCCAATCCCTGGTAGCCCACCCGATTCATGCCATCGTTCCAGTCGCCCGTTCCCATTAGAGGCAGGCCGTGCTGGCCGAACTGCAGGCTGCTCTTGATGGATCTTACACAGTGCTCATAAAGAGTGCCCGATTCCGCAGACCTGGAAGGCAGGTGATAGCAAGAGTCTTCCTCAGGCGCCAGGAGCCCGCCCATAATGAAGTTGATGCTTTCGTTAAGCACACCAACATCCCCTGTTACCGTTACGTAGCGATGAACTGCCAGCGGCAGCCAGAGGCGATCATCAGAACTGCGTGTGCGCACTCCCCGTTCAAGTGGAGGGTGCCACCAGTGCAAAACATCTCCTTCCACGAACTGATGTGAAGCACAGCGCAGTAGATGCTCACGGAAAATTCCCGGCTCTGCATAGACGAGAGCCATTGAATCCTGAAGCTGATCCCGGAAGCCATAGGCTCCGCTCGACTGGTAGTATCCGGTTCGTGCCCACATACGGCAGGCCAGTGTCTGGTAGAGGAGCCAGCCGTTGGTGAGCACATTAAGAGCTTTATCTTCCGTCTCCACATGCACCACGCCAAGGGTATGATTCCAGTAGCTCCAAACCTGCTCGAGAGCTGTACGAGCGGAAGCTGATCCTCGGAAACGTTTGACCAGACTGCGTGCATCTTCCACATTCTGCCCAGCTCCGCAGGTAAATATGATCTCGCTCTCCTCCCCATCTTGCAGATCGATTCTGACCTGGATGGCCGCGCAGGGGTCCATGGCCGCGCCAATCCGGTTAGATAGCGTCTCTCTGGCTAACGCAGCAGGCCTGGTCATGCTGCCGTTCTTTCCCAGGAAGTCAGTTCGGTCGCCAGTGAAGCTTTTGATTTTCGTATTCACATCTAAGAAGACAATTCTTCCCGGAAAATCCGTATTGAACGGGTTTCTAGAAAATAGGGCCCCGGTACTTGGATCGATCTCTGTGACCACATGCATTCCGGTCTTGGAACGCAGGTCTCCTAACACCGGCTCGATGTAACAGGTCAAAGAAAGCTGGCGGAAGATGCCGGATTCGTTTCGAACAACAAGCCGGCAAAACTTTACTGGCGCGTCCATTGCCACATATACCCACATCTCGGATGCAATTCCAAACTCAGTGTGCTCGAAGACGCTATAGCCAAAGCCGTGCCTGCAGGTATAAGGCGTCTTGCCCCGGGCGGGAAGTGCGGCAGGGGACCAGAACTCTCCACTCAACTCATCTCGAATGTATTGGGCTTCACCGCTGCGATCGCTTACAGGATCGTTATACCAGGGAGTCAGACGGAACTGCTGAGAGTTTTCTGACCAGGTATAAGCGCTGCCGCATTCGGATATTACCGTCCCAAAATTGTGATTTGCTATCACATTCGACCAGGGGGCTGGTGTGACTTCACCCGGAGCTAAGCGGATTATATATTCGCGTCCATCCTTTGTGAAACCACCAAGACCATTAAAGAAGATGAGGTCTTGACCGGCAGATTCAATCGGCCTGTAGGTCTCGACCTTCAATGTTTTTTCTGGCTTCAAGAGAGGCATCGGCGAACGTGGTTTCCTCTCGCGTTTGAGCTGCTCTTCGAATGTCCCCCGATAATCGGTGAATATGGCACTGGCCACGGCCTCCATCAGGACTCCGGCCTCTTCAGATACCTGGTCATCTTGTATTACATAAACTCCACCAAATCGCTTCGGGTCAAATGCACTTGTGCTGACGGAGATCAGACCCATAATTTCATCATAAAGCTCTTGCCGATATCCCGAGCTATCCTCATTCCAGATCACCAGATCCACGGCAATTCCCATCATAAGCCAGTAGGCATGAGCCCTCAGGAACTGATGGGCGAGATTGATATTGGACCGATCCGTGATCCGAAGGAGGACAATTGGGAAATCGCCTGATATGCCAAAAGCCCACAGGCCTGACTGGCCAAGCTGGTTTTTCATGAGAACGCCCGAGCCTGCCCGCCAGTTTGAGCTGGGATAGATTATTGCGCTGGCAAGGCGCATATATAGGTGAACATCGCC
>DAIO01000048.1:6363-6931 GCA_002498745.1 Methanosaeta sp. UBA533
TTAATGGCTTCATCTTCCGTCTCTGCAATTCCTGTGATGAAGTTCACCCTTTTTGTCTCGCCTGGATCTATCACAACTGTACACCTGATGGAGACTATCGGATCCAGGACGGGGCCCTCGCTATTTGATAGACTCGGCATTCCTGTCATTGCCACAGGATCGGAGACGTCTCTTCCTCTACCTATGAACCTGGACCGATCCGTCTCAAAAGATACCGAATCATCTGCAACATTCTTCGACGCCATCATATGCAGCATCCAGGGCGTTTTCTCATCCTCAGACCTCGGTCGTCGAGTGCAAAGGATAACAGAATTCTTGGGCAGGATCTTCGTCTCTACAAATAGGTTGCTGAAAGCAGGATGAGTTGCGTCAGCGGCCAGGGCCGTGAGAACGACCTCTGCATAGCTTGTCAGCTCAATCTTCCGCTTTGCAGATGAACGGTTGGTGAGACTGATGGTCCTCAACTCAACGTCATCCTCAGGCGAGACTACAATTTCGGTATGGGCATCAATCCCCCAAATCATCGACCGAATCTCTGCCTTCGATCCCTCGAATATGACCTGATAAG
>DAIO01000045.1:0-13659 GCA_002498745.1 Methanosaeta sp. UBA533
TCCGCCTATTTTTAGGAACTCACACCTATGAGAATATCCTCACCAGGAAATGGTTTGTGGCCAATGTCACCCACGATGCCTGGATCTTCGCGGAGACAGCTTTAGAGGACCTGCCACAGGAGTACTTCACGCATTGCGATGGCCTGCCGATTCTAAAAGACACTGAGGCCTGGCTGCTATTCAAGTGCGATCCCTTCGCTTCGGATATCATAATCGCCAATATCGAGCCGGTAAAAGGGGAACTATTGAGAAAGGACTTCCGGGCAGTCAACCGGGGAGCCAACCTGGTAGTAGAAGCAGCGGTAGCTGCCACCAGATATATGTCCCTTCGAAGCGATAGTTATTTTGAGGAGTTGATGAAGACCCAGAGGATAATAAACCGCTGCGGCAACCCCAGAGAGAGAGAGGCGATGGAGAGGCTAATGGACCGGATCGATAGCTTCGCCCACAAGAGATAGGCAATTAATGATAGAAATTCGATTTCTATGAGTACCCTTGAACGTTTACCTGTAGGCTGTCAGAGTCTGGACCTCCTCCTGGGCGGAGGATTTGAGTCGGGCATAATCACTGAGCTCTATGGTGAATCGGGATCTGGAAAGAGCAACATCGTCCTGCAGCTGGCGGTGGCTGCGGTGGCCCGAGGATATCGTGTGATCTTCATCGATACGGAAGGCTTCTCTGCTGAGAGGTTCAAGCAGATTGCCGGACCTGGTGCTGCAGATATGGCGGCCAAGATAATGATCTTCGAGCCCATGAGCCTCGAGCAGCAGGCAATGGCCATCAGGGAGGCATCAAAGATCGCAGGAAGGGATCTGGGGCTGGTTGTTCTTGATTCGGCGACGTCTCTTTACCGCATGCTCCTGGAGGCGGAGGACAGCCGGCCTGCCCGTCGAGCTCTGACCGTCCAGCTCTCGGAGCTGCAGGAGATCGCCCGGAGGCACAGGATTCCTGTGGTCATAACCAATCAGGTCTATACCGATATCGAGAGCAACTCCCTTCGGCCATTGGGCGGCACATATTTGGAGCATATGTGCAAAGCGATAATCCTTTTAGAAAAGACCGGAGAGGGCCTGCGGAGAGCACGGCTGATGAAGCACCGCTCCCTGCCGGAAAATAGAACTGCAGAGTTCCGTCTGACCGCCCGGGGCCTGGAGTAATAGCAGACAAGAGGCGGCTAAAGTCGGGCCTTCATGATAAATGCTGCCTCTCCATCTGAGTAGTAAGAGGGACAGATGCCTCTTATCTGAAATCCCAGGTTGGAATAAAGAGATTGAGCCTTCCTGTTGCTGACTCTTACCTCAAGAGTAGCACCCAATGCTCCTAAATTGCGGAAGGACTTGAGGACGGCCAGCATCAGCCTCATGCCTATCCCTCGGCCCTGATATCGCGGCCTTATTGCCAGCCAGAAGACCCGACCTTCGAAGGGAGCATGCTTGAATCCCAGGACGAAGCCTGCCAGTTCCCCGTTTACCTTTGCGGCAAGTGTTGTGGCCGGATGGTACTCGTAAAAAGCGGCGAATATGTTCGGGTCATAGCCTCCAAAGACCTCTCGGTCGATCTCCAGAGCTGCATTTAAATCATTGGCACTCATTCTCCTTATGATCACCGCATCTTTCAGGACCGCTTCTTTTATGCCGTCATCATGCTGCCTTTCGAATAGCTCCTCGGGCCACATTATACCATTGCCTGAGATTTTTCAACGGAAATAGTTTATCCGAAGGAGATGACATCTGTTTGCAGAGGAGAGCGCCCACGGAACAGCTTCAATAAGACAAACGAAAAACCGGATCTCAACTATTTCTGCTCCGGCCGTTGAATGTTCTTCAGGCACACCGACGGGCCATGCGCTTTATGTCCTACAAGCTAGACTATGGCCGCGATGCCGCAGAAATCATGAAGTACAACAGGAACGGCCAGAATTCCTGGTGATATTCAAGCCGGGAAGGAAAGGCAATTGGAGCAAAAGCTTCATAGTAATAATTACAGACTCAATCTCATATTATGATGCATTTGGGCTGCACGAAGTTATAGATAAACAAGGAAGAGTAGGGACTTAACGAGATAGCAATGCCTCAATTGGAAGAGATCGAAGCCATCGAAAAGCGTCTTTGGAAAGCGGCGGACACCCTGCGGGCCAACTCGAATTATGCCAGCAATGAGTACTTCTTGCCCGTCATGGGGCTGATCTTCCTGCGGCATGCCTACAGCCGATTTCTGGCGGTTCAGGGATCTGTTGGGGCTGGCCTTCCCACACGAGGCGGCAAAACTCGACCGCTTGCCAAGGAGGATTTCTCTCAGAAGGGTGCTATCTTCCTCCAACCCAAGGCGCAGTTCGACCACCTGGTCTCACTTCCTGAAGGCGAGGACCGGGCAAAGGTCATCATCGAGGCGATGGAGTCCATCGAGGCGGATTACGAGAACCTGCGAGGCGTCCTGCCCAAGAGCGAGTACCAGGAGCTGGACAACAAGGTTCTGGGCGATCTTTTGCGCACGCTCAATCCCGATGAGCTGAAGAGGGTCTCTGGCGACGTCTTCGGCCGCATCTACGAGTACTTCCTCACCCAGTTCGCCGACCAGAAGGCTCACGACGCGGGCGAGTTCTTCACTCCCATCTCGTTGGTCTCTTTGATTGCCCATGTTCTTGATCCTGAGCGCGGCACGGTGCTGGACCCGGCCTGCGGCTCCGGCGGCATGTTTGTCCAGAGCGCACGCATCGTTGAGGAACATGGTCAGCGCCCCACCGATCGGCTCACCTTCCGGGGTCTCGAGAAGAATGCCACCACCATCCGCTTGGCCAAGATGAACCTGGCAGTGCACGGCCTGGAGGGCGACATTAAGAAGGCTATCACCTATTATGAGGATCCGCATGAGCTGATGGGGAAGGCAGATTACGTGATGGCCAACCCACCCTTCAATGTGGACGAGATCGACGCAGACAAGGTTAAGAGCGATACGCGGCTTCCATTTGGCCTGCCGTCAGTGAACAAGGGCGGCAAGGTCTCCAACGGCAACTACGTCTGGATCAGCTACTTCTACAGCTATTTGAATGAGCATGGCCGGGCGGGCTTCGTGATGTCGTCGCAGGCCTCCAGCGCCGGAGGGGGAGAGGCCAGGGTTCGACAGAAGCTGGTCGAGAGCGGAGCGGTGGATGTGATGATCGCCATCCGTTCCAATTTCTTCTATACCCGCACTGTGCCCTGCGAGCTGTGGTTCCTGGACAGAAACAAGCCTGAAGAGCACTGTGATAAGGTGCTGATGATCGATGCACGTAACATCTACCGCAAGGTCACGCGCAAGATCTATGACTTTTCCCCGGAGCAGGAGCAGAACCTTATGGCCATGGTCTGGCTCTACCGAGGCCAGACCGACCGTTACCTGGACCTTGTCTCCAGATACTGCCGCAGCACTCTGGAGGAGGCCGCCACATGCTTCTGTGCCGGGAAAGATGATCCCACGAAGCCGCTGCCTGAATTCGTTTCCGCTATCAAGGCCATCACCGACGCCCTGCTACCCCTTCAAAAGATTATCTCTGAAAAAATATCAGATGTGGATGGGCGAAGGGAACTTACAGAGGCCCGAGATGCCTTTCTGGCAGATGTCGAGGCATTCGAAAAGGAGATCGCTGCACAGCAAGAGGCCTGGAAGGCACAGCGGACCGACAACGGCAAACTCAAAGAGGCTGTCGATCACCTCTCTTCACTTGCTGAAGCCAGTCGCAGCCTGATCAAGCAGAGTGACCTGATCTACAAGCTCGCCTGCCGGGTGATTGAGAACGAAAAGAACGAGGGAAACTCGGGATCGAGAATCGCCAGATCGAGCAGAGAGATCACCCGAGCCTTAAAGTCCGCCGACGAGGCCCGCCAGCAGGCCGCCCTGCAGCTTAAGCAGGTGCGGTACTTTTGGAAGCTGGCCCGCTGGCTCACCGAGCGCTTCCCGGAGGGCGAGCTCTGTGATGTGGAGGGGCTGGTGAAGCTGGCAAGCATCGATGAGATCCAGGCCAACGACTGGAGCCTGACCCCCGGCCGCTATGTCGGCGTCGCTCCCGAGGAGGAGGACGAGAACTTCGACTTCGAGGAGGCCCTGCGAGAGATCCATGTGGAGCTGGAAGACCTCAACACAGAGGCGGTGCGACTGGCGGCAGTGATCAAGAGGAACTTCGAGGAGCTGGGGATTTGAAGGATGAGGAGCGAAGTTATCGTGGGCGACTGCATGACGACGCATCTTTTCCGGTCGCAGCAGGACATAAAGAGATGCCAGAGAGCTATGCAGTGTTCATTGGTGAGATCAAAGAACGCATACAAAAGGAACGTTTGCGCGTGGTCATGTCCGCCAACTCCTCGATGGTGCTTCTTTATTGGGACATCGGGCGGACTATCATTGATCGTCAGGAAAAGGAAGGATGGGGGGCAAAGGTCATTGACCGGCTTTCAGCAGATCTGCGAGAGGCATTTCCTGACATGCAGGGGCTATCGCCAAGAAATCTGAAATACATGCGTGCCTTTGCTGCTGCGTGGCCCGACCGGGAGATTGTGCAAGAGGTGCTTGCACAAATCACTTGGTATCATAATATTGCTCTTCTGGAAAAGGTAGCAGATTCACAAGTCCGCCTCTGGTATGCGAAGAAAGGACTGGAAGAAGGCTGGAGCCGCAGTGTACTGGTAATGCAGATCGAGCGCAAGCTACATGATCGGCAGGGCAAGGCACTAAACAATTTTAACCTCACACTGCCGCCTGGCGATTCCGATATGGCCGCTCAGATATTCAAAGATCCATATCTGTTTGACTTCCTTGGAACTGCCGATCCACGCCGGGAGCGAGAAGTTGAAAAAGGGCTGATAGACCACATCCAGCGCTTCCTCCTGGAGCTTGGAGAAGGATTTGCCTTTGTGGGAAGACAGGTTCACCTCGAATTCGCAACTAAGGACTATTACCTTGACCTATTATTTTATCATCTGAAGTTGCGCTCCTACGTAGTGGTTGAATTGAAATCTGTTCCTTTTGATCCCGGATTTGTGGGAACTCTTAACATGTATCTTTCAGCGGTTGATGATTTGCTCCGCCACCCAGATGATAAACCAAGCATTGGACTCCTGTTATGCCGCAAAGGGAGCAGGATCGAGGTCGAATACGCCCTGCGTGGAATCCAAAAGCCGATGGGTGTTGCAGGCTGGGAGACAAAGCTTGTGAAGACTCTGCCTGAAGAGCTGCAGAGCAGACTGCCAAGCGTGGCCGAGATCGAGGCTGAACTGACCTGGGATGAAAATGAAGGGGCCTGACCTCATGGAAGAGAACAATCCAGGGGGAGTGCGACCAGCTTCGAAGATCAAGAAGAACTTCGAGGAGCTGGGGGTATGAGCTGGCCTCGCAAGAAGCTTGAATTGCTTGCTGCTGATGAGCCTTACTCTTTTGTTGGGGGTCCGTTTGGCTCGAAACTTACTTCGCGTGATTATTCTGATCAAGGTATTCCTGTGATTCGGGGATCCAATCTAAACAACGGTCGTTTCCTAGATATGAACGAATTCGTTTACGTCTCCGATTCAAAAGTCCGCAAGGACCTATCCGGCAATCTTGCTAAACCAGGTGACTTAGTTTTCACACAGCGTGGTACCCTTGGCCAAGTAGCAATCATTCCAAAAGAAGGTATATCAGATCGATATGTTGTTTCCCAGAGTCAAATGAAGCTGACTGTTGACGACACCAAAGCAGACCAATTCTTTCTGTACTACTATTTTTCCAGCCGTGAAGTCATTGATAGGATTACGAATTTTACGTCCTCATCTGGTGTTCCCCATATCAATCTGACAGTGCTTCGCAATTTTGAGATTCCGGTTCCTCCACTTGAGATCCAGAAGTCAATCGCCTCCATCCTTTCCGCCTATGACGACCTGATCGAGAACAACCGGCGGCGCATACAGCTGCTGGAGCAGGCGGCGCGGCTGCTCTACAGGGAGTGGTTCGTGCGCCTGCGCTTCCCCGGCCACGAGCATGTCAAGATCAAGGACGGGGTGCCGGAGGGGTGGGAGAAGAAGACGCTCTTCGACCTATGCAAAGAAGTGCGAGAATCCGTAAAGCCGGACGCAATTGATTTAAACACTCCATACATCGGCCTTGAACACATGCCCCGCAGGTCCATCTCTCTGAGCGAATGGGGTGTAGCGGAGCAGGTGACCAGTAGCAAACACCGTTTCCGCGATGGGGATGTGCTTTTTGGGAAGATCCGACCATATTTTCATAAGGCAGGAGTCGCCTTCGTTGATGGCATAACGTCTTCTGATGCGATTGTTATCCGTCCAAATGACCCCGCTCTCCACGGGCTTGTCCTGATGACTGTTTCCAGCGATGCGTTTGTTGCAGTAGCTGCCAAGACCATGCGTGAAGGATCAAAGATGCCACGGGCTGACTGGAAGCAAATGCAATCGTATCCGATTTTACATCCATCTATTGAGATTCTGTATAGCTTTGAGAACCTTGTTCGCCCTATTATTGATCAGCTTAAGAGTCTCACTTTCATAAATAAGAAACTTCGCAGCGCCCGTGACCTGCTTCTGCCACGCCTTATGAACGGAGAGATTGCCATATGAGTGACACAGTATTTACGAAGGTCGAATATGATCTAGCCTCGCTGATAGAATCCATCGAACGGGGCGAAATAGGCCTCCCAGGCATCCAGAGGCCTTTTGTTTGGAAGAATTCGAAGGTACGAGATCTGTTCGACTCAATGTACCGCGGTTACCCAGTAGGCCATCTGCTGCTATGGCAGAACGCGGCCGATCGTACCATCGGTCCAGAAAGAAAGCAGTTGCCCTCGCATCTAGTCATTGTAGATGGGCAGCAGCGTCTGACCTCACTGTATGCGGTGTTTAAGGACGTGCCGGTACTCCGTGAAAACTATGAGTGGGAGAAGATCAGCATCGCCTTCAACCCCCTTGAGACGTTTAACCATCCGGAGGAATGTTTTAAAGTTGCTGATGCGGCCATTAGGCGCAACAAGGCTTTTATTCCAGACATTTCCTGTGTCTGGAGCAAAGAAACAGACGTTTTCGAAGTGGTCGATAACTACTTGGATGGTTTGCGTTCCTCGCGGATAGTGACCGATGAAGAAACCAAAATGGTCAAGAAGGCAATCATCAAGCTGCAATCGCTGCGATCCTTTCCCATCACAGCGCTAGTGCTAGCGTCGAACATTTCCGAGAAAGATGTATCCGACGTCTTCGTTCGTGTCAACAGCAAGGGCACACCTCTGAATCAAGCGGATTTCATTCTGACGCTGATGTCAGTTTTTTGGGATGAAGGTCGGACAGAACTTGAGCAATTCTGCCGGAAAGCCCGAAAGCCATCCAAGGACACTAAATCCCCGTTCAATTACTTTATCGAACCGAATCCTGATCAACTACTGCGCGTGGCTGTCAGCGTGGCTTTTAAACGGGCTCGCCTAAAATATGTGTATTCAATTCTACGGGGTAAGGATCTTGAAACCGGCCAGTTTAGCGACGAGCGCCGAGTTGCTCAGTTTGATCTGCTGAAGAATGCGCAATTTAGGACGCTGAACCTTCTGTACTGGCACGATTTCATGAACTGCATCCGCGAGGCTGGTTTCCGTAGCGCCAAAATGATTAGCTCTCAGAATAACCTGCTCTTCTCCTACGCGCTTTACTTGATCGGGCGAACGGAATACGGGGTGGAAGAATTTACGCTCCGGAAGACAATAGCTCAATGGTTCTTCATGTCAGCCGTCACGGGACATTTTACCGGATCTCCGGAATCGGCGATGGAGTTTGACCTGGCCAGGCTACGCGATGCGAATACGCCAGAACAATTCGTCGATCGGCTTCAACAAGTTTGCGATATAACCTTGACTAACGATTTCTGGGATACGACTTTGCCCAATGACCTGGCCACATCTTCTCCACAAAGTCCCTCACTATTCGCCTACAACGCTTCCCTAATTCTGTTGGATGCAAAGGTGCTTTTCTCCAATGCCAAAGTTGCCGATCTCTTGGATCCTGCAATCCATCCTACGCGCGGACCCGTCGAGCGACATCACTTGTTTCCTAAAGACTATCTATCTTCATTGAAGATCACCGAAACGCGGGAGACAAACCAGATTGCCAACTATGTCTACGTTGAATGGGGAGATAATTCGAGGATTTCGAATGACTCGCCGGCAAAATACCTGCCACAACTAAAAGCTCGTTTCAGTGATGCTGAACTGGCTAGGATGTATCATTACCATGCACTGCCGGAAAATTGGGAACAGATGGATTACCATGTCTTCCTGGAAAAGCGTCGGGAGATGATGGCACGAATAATTCATGAAGGTTATCAAATGCTGACACAGGGGCATACATCTCAAGGTGCCCATGAAGAGTTTGACCTTAAAACAGTTATGAGCACTGGTGAGAGCGATGCGGTTGAGTACAAATCTACGGTTCGGATCAACATGCACACGGGCGCCCCCGATAAGCGGATGGAGCTTGCTGTATTAAAAACGTTAGCTGCCTTCCTAAACACCGATGGAGGAACGCTTCTCGTGGGCGTGTCCGACGATGGAACACCAGTCGGTATTAGGGCTGACAGATTCCCCAACGAAGATAAAATGAGCCTGCACGTCGTGAACATCATCAATGATCGGATGGG
This sequence comes from Methanosaeta sp. UBA533, assembly GCA_002498745.1. GTDB lineage: Archaea > Halobacteriota > Methanosarcinia > Methanotrichales > Methanotrichaceae > Methanothrix. The sequence goes on from DAIO01000045.1 coordinate 8,638, forward strand.
TCCAGAGGCGACCATTTTAACGAATATCCACTTTGACGATTACAGGGGCAATCGTGTCATGGTCATCCGATGTAAGCGGTCACCAAGTCCCATGTATGTTAAAGACGATAACATTGAGCGCTTCTACATCCGTACAGGCCCGTCCACAACAGAATTGACGCTAAGTCAGGCTCAAAGCTACATCAAACAGAGGTTCAATCTTTGACCCTTGGCAGCTACACCGAAGACACCCTCGTCCAGCAGACCACCGCCGATTACCTGCAGCATCAGCTCGGCTGGGAATCGGTCTACGCCTATAACAACGAGGACTTCGGGCCAAAAAGCCTTCTGGGCCGCTCCTCCGACCGCGAGGTCGTGCTGACCCGAATCCTGCGCCAGAAGCTGGCAGAGCTGAATCCCGGCCTGCCCGGCGCCGCTTACGACGACGCTGTGCGCCAGATCACCGCCACCATGGCTTCGCAAACCCTGGCTGCCACCAACCGGGAGAAGTACGACCAGATGCGGGACGGAGTGCAGGTGGCATTCCGCAACGGTGACGGCGAACTGGTGAAAGAGCGGATGCAGCTCTTCGATTTCAACGAGCCAGGCAACAACCACTTCCTAGCCGTACGAGAGCTATGGATACGTGGCGACCTCTACCGCCGCCGGGCAGATATCGTCGGTTTCGTAAACGGCCTGCCGCTCTTGTTCATCGAGTGCAAGAACATCCACAAGAACCTCAAAGCCGCCTTCGAGAAAAACTTCTCCGACTACCTGGACACCATCCCTCACATCTTCCATCATAACGCCATTGTGATGTTCGGCAATGGCCAGCAGGCAAAGATCGGCACCATCACCAGCAAATGGGAGCACTTCCACGAGTGGAAACGCCTGGCTGAAGAAGAGCCTGGAGCTGTGGACATGGAGACTCTGCTAAAAGGTATCTGCGACAAAGGCAACTTCCTGGATCTGCTGGAGAACTTCATACTCTTCGATGAGTCCAGGGGCGAGCCGAAGAAGATCCTGGCAAAAAATCACCAGTTCCTCGGAGTCAACCGAGCCATTGAAGCGGTCTGTAAGCGCAAAGAACTGCATGGAAAGCTGGGGGTCTTCTGGCACACCCAGGGCGCAGGAAAGAGCTATTCCATGGTGATGTTCACCCGCAAGGTCCATCGCAAACTCGGCGGCAACTTCACCTTTCTGGTGCTCACCGATCGAGACGACCTGGATACTCAGATCTACAAGACCTTCGCCGGCTGCGGCGTGGTTGACAACGATCAGGTTCAATGCCGCGCTTCCAAAAAGTTGACCCCTGCGAGGGATATACCCAAAGAGACGACATCATTGTAATCACCGATGAGGCGCACCGAACTCAGTATGGCACCCTGGCCGAAAATATGCGCAACGCTCTGCCCCATGCCAGCTTCATCGGTTTCACAGGCACCCCGCTCTTCAAAGAAGATCAGATCACCCGAAAGGTATTCGGCGATTATGTTTCTACCTACGACTTCCAGCGGGCAGTGGAGGATAAGGCCACCGTTCCACTGTACTACGATGCCCGCGGCGAGAAGCTGGGCATGGCCATCGGCGACCTCAACGAGCGCGTCGCCGAAAAACTAGAGGAGTTTGAGATAGACGATATCAACGTCGAGCAGCGTCTGGAAAAGGAGCTCAAGCGCGAATATCATATTATCACCGCTGAGAAGCGGCTGGATCAGGTAGCTCGGGACTTCGTGCAGCACTATTCCACTGCCTGGGAAAATGGGAAGTCGATGGTGGTCTGCATCGACAAGATAACCTGTGTGCGGATGTACAACCTGATCACCGGTCACTGGGAAGAACGGATAGCTGAGCTGGAGGCAGGACTCTCTTCTACCTCAGACGATACCGAGGAGATCTATCTTAAGCGTCAGATAGAATGGATGCGAGAGACTCGGGCGGCTGTAGTGGTTAGCGAAGAGCAGGGCGAGGTCGATAAGTTCCGCAAGAGCGGCCTGGACATAACTCCCCATCGCAGACTCATCAAGGAAGGCATCGACCTGTCTGAGTCAATGCGCAGCAAGCCCCAGTTCCATAACATGCAGCGGATTAGTCTTGACGACGCCTTCAAAACCGATGAACATCCGTTTCGCATCGCCATAGTCTGTGCCATGTGGCTGACAGGATTTGATGTGCCGAGCCTCTCTACTCTCTACCTGGACAAGCCTCTGAAGGCCCATACTTTGATGCAGGCCATAGCTCGGGCCAACCGCGTGAACGAGGGCAAGAACAACGGCTTGATCGTCGACTACTGCGGCATCCTAAAGCACTTGCGTCGAGCACTGGCAACCTTTGCTGGTCCCCGCCCAGATAATGGTGAACCGGGCGGTGAGATCGATCCGGCCAGGCCAGAGGAGGAGCTCCTGTCCGATCTGGCCGAGGCGATCAGCTTTGTGCGGGCCTTCCTCGATGAGCGGAATGCTCCTTTGGATGACATAATCCATAAGACTGGCTTTGAGCGCAACGCAGCTATTGCGGCCTGCAAAGAGGCAGCCAACGAAAATGATGAGACGCGCAAGCGTTTTGAAATCATGTGCCGGGAGGTCTTCAAAAAATTCCGAGCTTGCATCACCCTCCAGGACATAAACGCCTATCGTGATGATCGGGATGCGGTCAACATCGTTTACAAGAGCCTCCAGCAGGATCGAGAAAAGGCTGACATCACAGACATCATGAGGCAACTCCAACAGGTAGTGGATGAAGCAATCGATGTCCAATCTGACACAGTGACTAAGCCTGGGGAGCCGTACGATATCAGTAAAATCGACTTTGTCCGGCTCAAACAAGAGTTCGAGAGATACAAGAACAAGAACACAGTGGTTCAGAACTTGCGTCAGGCAGTGGAGATCCGATTGCAGAGACTGCTACAGCAAAATCCCTTGCGCACAGACTTCCAGCAACACTACGAGAAGATCGTTGCCGAATATAACCGTGAGAAGGACCGGGCAACAATTGAACAGACCTTCGAGGCATTGCTCAAGCTCGTCCAGGGACTCGACGAAGAAGAAAGCCGAGCAGTACGAGAGGGACTTGATGAAGAATCTTTGGCCATCTTCGATCTGCTGAAAAAGCCAGATCTTAAGGGCGTTGATATCAAGCGCATCAAAAAAGCTGCAGTTGAATTGTTGAAAACGCTTAAGGAGGAAAAGCTCCAAGTTGACCAATGGCGCGATAAGGAAGCGACTCGTGATGCTGTGCGAGTGACTATTCATAACTTTTTATGGAATGAAGATATAGGCCTTCCCGTTGGCCTGTATTCAGAAGCTGATGTGGCACAAAGGGCTGAAGATGTATTCAGACACATCTTTTGGGCTTATCCCACATTGCCATCTCCTTACTATAGCGCATCGGTGGCATAGGGAAAAGATGCTGACTATGATATTGTGATTGATGGCAGGCTGCAGAGAAAAATCCTTCCAATCGTCTTCATGCTGACGATCTGCCAGGATTTTCTTCTACCCAATCCAGCCCCAAAAAAGGAAGACTTGAGAAAAGGATAGAATTCTAGATCCTTCCTCAATTCTACTTGATATCACTGTGATACTCCTGCAGCGACTTCGCTGCTGAATGGCCTGCTCTTGAGGCACTAATCCCCTTTGCCGCCGCCGAAGCAGCAGCAATGGTGGTAATATAGGGCACCTTGTATTTGATTGCTGCCTTTCGGATGTAAGAATCATCATACTGGCTGGCCTTGCCTATGGGGGTGTTTATCACCAGCTGAATCTCCTTGTTCTTGATGGCATCATCGATATTAGGCCGGCCCTCATAGATCTTCTTGATCATCTCCGACTGGATGCCATTCTCTTTCAGGACCGCTCTGGTCCCGTTGGTGGCCATAATTCTAAAGCCGAGCTTATTAAACTCCCGCGCAACCTCCACCAGCTCCATAGATCTGTCCTTGGCGGCCACGGTGATCATGACCGTCCCCTCCTGGGGAAGCGAGGGCTTTGCAGCCTCCTCCGCTTTATAGAAGGCCATGCCGAATGAGTCGGCAAGCCCCAGGACCTCTCCAGTGGATCTCATCTCCGGGCCCAAGAGTGGGTCGACCTCAGGGAACATGTTGAAGGGGAAGACAGACTCTTTGACACCATAATGAGGGATATTTCTCTTCTTCAGCCCCAGTTCGTCCATTCTTTTGTTCATCATCATCTGGGTGGCTATCCTGGCCATCGATACATTGCACACTTTGGACACCAGCGGCACCGTCCGGGAAGCGCGGGGATTTGCCTCCAGCACATAGACCACATCGTGGCTGATGGCATACTGCATATTCATCAAGCCCACCACATGCAGCTTCTGAGCTATCTTGCGGGTGTACTCCTCAATGGTCTGGAGGTGATCCGGGGAGATGCTCACTGGCGGAATGACGCAAGCCGAATCGCCTGAATGAATGCCCGCCTGCTCGATATGCTCCATCACTGCGGGCACAAAGGCCTCTTTGCCGTCGGATAGGGCATCTGCCTCCGTCTCCAGAGCATTATCGAGGAATCGGTCGATGAGAATGGGCCTCTCTGGGGTGACGTCCACTGCCGCGGCGACGTACCGCTCCAGCATCTCCTCGTCGTATATCACCTCCATCCCCCGTCCGCCCAGGACGTATGAAGGCCGCACCATGAGAGGATAGCCGATCCTCTTGGCAACCTCCAGCGCCTGGTCGAGGTTGCTTGCCATTCCCGATTCCGGCATGGGTATGTCCAGCTCCTCCATCATCATCCTGAATCGATCTCTGTCCTCGGCCAGGTCTATGGCATCCACAGATGTCCCCAGGATCTTCACCCCTGCCTCCTCCAGCTCCCGGGAGATATTGAGGGGCGTCTGGCCGCCGAACTGGACGATGACCCCCTCAGGCTTCTCCTTCTCATAGATGCTGAGCACATCCTCGACCGTCAAGGGCTCGAAGTACAGCTTATCCGAGGTGTCATAATCGGTGGAGACCGTCTCTGGATTGCAGTTGACCATGATGGTCTCAATGCCCATATCCCTCAGGGCAAAAGCGGCATGAAC
>DAIO01000074.1:0-4690 GCA_002498745.1 Methanosaeta sp. UBA533
GGGGTAACCCCAGCTCGATGATATCCGCTCCCGCCCTCACCAGCCGGCGCACCAGCTCGGGGGTGGCACCGGGCGACGGGTCTCCTGAGCAGAGATAGACGATCAGCAGTGGCCCTTTCTCGAAGGCCTCAGATATTCTCATAATCCATCACCGAAGCCAGGTCCTTATCCCCGCGGCCGGAGACATTGATGATCGCAAGATCGCCCAGTGCCTCCGGCTCTGCTAAGGCATAGCCGATGGCATGAGCCGACTCAAGAGCGGGGATGATCCCCTCCAGCCGGGATAGGGCGTGGAATCCCTCCAGAGCGGTCCTGTCGTCCGCCAGCCTGGGAAGGACGCGCCCCTTCTCTGCCAGGAATGCCAGCTCCGGACCCACTCCGGGATAGTCAAGGCCTGCTGCCACTGAGTAGGACTCCAGTATCTGGCCGTATGGGTCCTGGAGGATCTTGGTGAGTGCACCATGCAGTATTCCGTCTGTGCCGTAGCCTAAAGATGCGCCATTGTCTGCCATCTTGTCGCTCATCCCTGGACCTCGACCTCCTGCCTCCACTGCAATCAGCCTCACATCGTCCTTCAGGAATGGAGCGAAGATGCCCATGGCATTGCTCCCCCCGCCCACGCAGGCCACAATGCTCTCCGGCAGACGACCTTCAGCCTCCAGGATCTGACTCCGGGCCTCCTGGCCGATCACGCTCTGAAAGTCCCTGACCATTGAGGGGAATGGATGTGTCCCGGCGGCGGTTCCCAGCAGATAGTGGGTGTGCTCGAAGCTGGAAGCCCAGTCCCTCAAGGCCTCGTTTATGGCGTCCTTCAAGGTCCTGGAGCCGGAGCGAACCGGTATCACCTCTGCTCCCATCAACTCCATCCGGTAGACGTTCATCTTCTGCCTCTCGATGTCCACCTCACCCATGTAAACCTGGGTTTCAAAGCCCAGCTTTGCCCCCACGATAGCCGTGGCCACGCCATGCTGGCCGGCTCCGGTCTCGGCGATCAGGCGGGTCTTGCCCATCTTCTTTGCCACCAGAGCCTGGCCAAGGGTGTTGTTGAGCTTATGAGCCCCACCATGCACCAGGTCCTCCCTCTTCAGATATACCCGGCAGCCCAGCTTCCGGCTGAGGTTAGGGGCGAGATAAAGCGATGTGGGCCGGCCGGCGAAGTCCTTCTGGAGAGCTTTCAGCTCATCTTGAAATTGGGGGCTCTTTTTAAGCTGGTCATAGGCAATAGAGAGGTCGGCCAAGGGAGCCACCAGGGTCTCGGGGACGAAGAGGCCGCCATACCTCCCGAACTTGACTGCGAAATTATCGATCATCATACTACTCAACGAATCACCAGCTAAATGGTTTAATGCACGAATTAATACTATGATGTATAAAAAAGTACATCTTGGATCTTATTTAAGCTTTGCCTCAGAGCAGATCGGAGGGCAGCTCGCCCGTCAGGCACTCGATCCTCCTCTGGGCACTATCCAGTCGAAGGTTGCACAACCGGACCAGCCTCATGCCTCGTTCATACAGCTCCAGGCTCTTCTCCAGGCTAATCTTCCCTTCCTCCAGCTCTGAGACTATCCTCTCCAGCTCCTCCAGTGCATCTTCCAGCCCCACTTCCTCCATGCTCATCCATCCATCTCCTTCTCGTCGATGCATTCCAAAATCCGGCATCTCAGCGCACCCCGACCCAGGATCAACTCAACCTCCTCTCCGGGGAGGACATCATCCCAGGCCACGACCAGCCGATTCTCCGAGCGGACCAGGGCATAGCCTCGCTGCAATGTGGCGCGCGGTCCCACCGCTGCCAGCTTGCCCTTGGCCGCGTCCAGCCTGGCCCTTCGATCCTTCAGTACCTCAGCCTGGGCCAGATCCAGCCCATCGCTCAGGTGGTCCAAACGTTGCCTGAGATCTCCAGTTATGGAGTACATCCTCGAAGGGGCGAGGCTGCGCTCGATATACTCCAGACGCTCCTCCTTTCTCTCCAGGCTTGTCCAAAGGGCGCGCATAATCCGAACCTGGCTCTGCTCCAGCCTGATCTTCAGATCCGCCACATCCGGCACTGCAATCTTCGCGGCAGCGGTTGGGGTTGCCGCCCGCATATCGGCCGCGAAGTCTGTGATGGTCACATCCGTCTCATGGCCCACAGCGGAGATCACCGGACTGTCGCATGCGAAGACTGCTCTTGCTACCACCTCCGAGTTGAAGCACCACAGGTCCTCGGCTGAGCCGCCTCCGCGACAGACGATGATCAGGTCCGTCCTGCCCTGCAGGGCGAGAAGAGCAGAGACGATGCTCTCCTCAGCCTTCTCTCCCTGGACCCTGGCCGGAGAGATTATGATCCTTGCTGGATAGGGGCCGATGGTGCGCACCACGTCCCTCAGGGCAGCACCCTGCAGAGAGGTGACAATCCCTATCCTCTCCGGATAGAGGGGAAGAGGGCGCTTCTGCTCCTGATCGAAGAGCCCCTCCTCCCCTAGCTTCTTTTTCAGGGCCTCGAACTGCAAGAACCGAAAGCCAAGACCGGCATCCCTCTTAATTGCCCTGGCCACCAGCTGCACTCTCCCCTGAGGACGGTAGACCGCCACATCCCCAAATAAGAGGACATTCATGCCATTTCTCAATTCCGTCTCCACCTGGCCAATGTTCCCTTTGAAGAGGACGCAGGAGATCTGAGAATCCTGGTCCTTCAGGGTGAAGTACATATGGCCGGAGCGGTGATGGACAAAGTTGGATACCTCTCCCTGCGCCCAGAGATCATGCAGGCGGGGATCGTTCTCCAGACGCTCTCGAATTCTCTCATTGAGGTTGGTGACAGTGAATATCTGGGTCAATGATCTCCTTTTATAGAGCGGATTATTTAAGAGCATTTCTCAATTTATTAAATTAATCTGGTCATAACGCAAAGAAAGTTTATATGCTAGAATATCCCTGCTGCACACGGGTGTTGTGATGCATATAATGGAAGGCTTTCTTCCCCATCCCTGGTGGGAGATCTGGCTCATTATCTCTCTGCCAGTGGTGGCCTGGGGCGTTTATAAGATGAACAAGATGGTCAAGGAAAACAGGGAGATATTGCCCCTGCTAGCCGTCTCAGGGGCCTTCGTCTTCGTTCTCTCATCCCTGAAGATGCCCTCAGTCACTGGGAGCTGCTCTCACCCCACGGGGACGGGCATGGGAGCGATCCTCTTTGGACCCTGGATAACCGCAGTCCTTTCGGCAATCGTGCTGATCTATCAGGCCCTATTCCTCGCTCATGGCGGCTTGACTACTCTGGGGGCCAACATCTTCTCCATGGGCATCGCTGGTCCCCTGATCGGATATCTGGTCTTCGTTCTTGCCAAGAGGTCTGGGCTGAATATGTACCTCTCCGTCTTTCTGGCGGCCATGCTCGCCGACTGGACCACATATGTTGTGACATCAATGCAGCTCGCCCTGGCTTTTCCCGCCGCCTCGGGTGGGGTTGTGGCCTCCTTCCAGGCTTTCATGGCCATATTCGCCATCACCCAGGTTCCATTAGCCGTGGTGGAGGGGGCGGTGACGGCGCTGATGTTCAAATATCTTGTCCGGCTCAGGGGCGACATCCTGGTGAAGCTCAATGTGGCCAGTGCCTCCGCCATCAAATTGCTCAGGGAGGCTGCTACATGAAGCTGGAGATAATCGTCTTAGTAGTTGTTGCCCTTTTTGCTGCCATCTTCGTCTACCAGAGCACCAGCGGAGAGCACGAGTGGGCAGGAGCGGACGATCAATCGGAGAAGGTCATCGATGAATTGACCGGAGGGGCTTATGAGCCCTGGTCAAGTCCCCTCTGGGAGCCGCCGAGCGGCGAGATCGAGAGCCTCCTCTTCGCCCTCCAGGCGGCCATAGGGAGCCTGGTCATCGGCTATTTCCTGGGATACTACAGGGGTTTGATGAGAAAGAAAAGCGAGCAAAGAGACGGAGACGGGGAAGCAAGATCTGATGCATGATCTCCTGGATGACTGGGCCCAGTGCAATGCCCTGAGAGAGACCAGCGCCCGGCTTAAGCTATTCCTTGGCCTGGGAGCGATCATAATCTGCGTCTCCTCGGTCACGCCACCCGCACCCTTATTCGTGGCCGTGAGCATGAGCCTCATCATCCTGATCCTGGCTAAAATCCCCATTCGCATCTACTCCCGGCTCCTCCTTCTCCCCCTCTCCTTCGCTCTGCTCAGCTCAACGGTGGTGGCCCTGATGCATGGCTCTGGAGAGATGCTCTATTCCACGCAGCTTTTCGGACTGGAGATAGGGATCCGAGAGGATGGGGCAGCTTTGGCCCTGCTTCTTATCGCCCGGACCTTCGGCGGCATGTGCTCATTGTTCTTCATCGCCCTCACCACCCCCATGATCGAGATATTCGCCGTCCTCAAGTCGCTTCGGATTCCTGAATCGGTGATAGAGCTCTCTATGATGATCTACCGATACATATTTGTCTTTCTAGATCAGGCAGCGATGATACACAGCGCCCAGGTGATGCGACTGGGGAACCTGGGCACCAGGAGTGCCCTCAGCTCCTTCTCCATGCTCGCCAGCGTTCTATTTCTGAGATCCTGGGAGCAGGGAGAGAGGCTGATCGTGGCCATGGACGCCCGCTGCTACGACGGCCGGCTCGATCTCATGGAAGAGAGAAAAGGTGCAAGAGCATTGGAGATAGCAGCCACTGCGGCCTTTTTGGCCTTGGCCCTGG
>DAIO01000001.1:0-14810 GCA_002498745.1 Methanosaeta sp. UBA533
AAATGGTGGACGGCAAAGCGCGGGTAGCAAGAGAATCGTTTTGCGACGGCCTGGGGGCCTGCATTGGCGAGTGTCCAACCGGAGCTCTGACCATCGAATGGAGAGATGCAGAAGCATTCGATGAGAAGGCAGCAGCAGAGCATCTGCAGCAATCCAATGCAGAGGGTAGCAGCCCCGCCATAAAGAAGGCTGAACAGGAGAGCGAATCAGGACCAATCGCCCCCTGCGAACTCCCAATTCATCAACCACAGAGATCGAGTATGGGGGCAGGAGAGGGACCAGGACAGCATTCAAACAAGCTCGGCCCCTCCTCCCAGCTCTCCAGCTGGCCTATACAGATGCGTCTGGCCCACACCGATGCCCCCTACTTCAAGGACGCCAGTCTGCTAGTAGCCGCTGACTGCTCTGCATTTGCCTGCCCGGTCATCTCCGAGTTCATCCGAAAAAAGGTGGTTCTCATCGGCTGCCCGAAGCTGGATCAGAGCGAGCCCTTCATCTCTAAATTGGCGGAGATCCTCAGCTCAAATAAGATCCGGGAAATAACCGTCCTCGGGATGGAGGTTCCCTGCTGCTACCATATCATTAACCTGGTGGAGCAGGCAATGAAGAGGTCAGGAAAGAATATCCTCCTCGATCAGTTCATATGCATGATCGACGGGAAGGTAGTAAAGGATAAAGAAATGGTGAGAAGGTCAACTACTCCGGCCTAAAGACCGGAGCCTGTAACTGAGGTAAGATGTTTCCCCGCTACAATAGGCTGGTTGACACCGACTTGCAGAATCGGTCGAGCCATTTCATGGTCGAGGCAGCCAGTAAACAGATCATGGCTTCAAATGCATTTCAGCTTAGGCATTGCTGCCTATTCCGATCTGAGTTAGTGTGTGTGTCTCTCGGTCATCCCACCGAACCGTTGGCTCCGAAGAGTGTCTTGTGGTCTGAGAAAACAACATGTGGAGATGGTATTAGGAGAATAAGTATGTTTGCAGTGCATTGCGAAAGTAATCCTGGAAAGCGTACGGCTTTCCTCTCCGGCCTAAAGACCGGAGTTTCCAGCCTGGGGCTTTTATGAAGCTTGCGGTATACTACAGTGGGGACTTCGGCAGCCGGGTGGTTGGGAACCTGGTGAACTTCTCAGGTTTCTGCATCTCCTGCGCAGATGCCTGCACCGAATGCCGGAACGTCGCCCCGGACCTGGCAAAAGATATCGTGGCATTGGTGGAGATGCCAGATCCATCGACTTATGGGGATTTCATAGATGATGTAGAGCCCTTGCTCCCCCAAAATATACCGAAGGCGGATCTGGTCATTGTGATCAATGTCCATCCCGATATCCTCTACGGCCTGCTTCCCAAGTTCAAAGAGGCTGGGGTCAAAGCGATCATCGGCGGATCGGAGTCGCCCAAGGAGATGCCTTTGGGGCAGAGAAGACAGGTGGAGGAGAAGGCGGCGGAGCTGGGGATGGAGGCGGCCTTTGCCAAGCCGTTTTGCGCTCTCACCCCCGATCCCAATAAGCCCATCATCGCTCAGTTCCTGAAAGAGGCGAGAATTGGCAATCCGGTGATAGAGTTCACTGTTCAGGGCAGCAGAGAGGGAAAGGATGTGATCATGGGGGCCAATGTCGTTCGAAGCGCCCCCTGCGGTTCCACCTGGTTTGTGGCCAAGAAGATGCTGGGCCTGGAGCCAGATCAGCCCGACCTGAGAGAGAGGATATCCGAGGCTCACCATTCCTATCCCTGCACCGGCTCTATGGAGAGGGACAACGAGCTGGGAGACACTGTGCTGCACGTGGGCGGCTATATCATCCGCGATGCAGTGGAGAGCGGCCTGAAAAAGAGCAGGAGGCTGCCTAGATCCAAGCTGCCCAAGCCAGGCAGCCCAATTGTATTCTAGAGATCGATCAGCCCGGAGAGCCAGTCTGCTCCGCCAGCAGGAACCGGCTCCAGCTCTCCAGTCGATTTGTTTAAGGCGTAGCCTGAAGGCACGCCGCCCCAGCTCCATAGCCCTCCGTTCTGTCTCTTAACCAGATCCAGCGATTCATTCTCGCTATTGGTCTGGTTAATATGGAAGTTCCTTTACCATTGCGCAACGTCCCCAGGATCTTTCCCGGTCCAATTCCGAAGCGCTTCTCGCGCCCAATTCCATAGATCCACTCTCACTTCTGGCGGAGGATCATTCTCCAGGGCGCGAGTCAGTGATTCGTAAAGTCCTTTGAGCGCTTCATGCAACGGGATCGCTTCTTCGAACTTCTCTGCTAAGTCCTTCGATTCTCGAAGTAGATGCGCCCAGCACCGCTGCAAGCGCTTTGTGAATTTAGCATATGGTTTCCAGCCGTCGAAAACGATTATGCCTTTGAACCTTCGTGTCAGGACTTCTTTCCAGGACTTTCATATGAGTCAGTCTGTCCTCGTATTTTGATCGATCCAGTAGTGCCACCTGCGCAATTACGTTATTTCCGAATTTGCCTTCATGTGGGCAGCTGGAATCAGCTGCAACAACTTCTTTCCGGCAAGCAAGGACATATGTAATGCGCTATCTTATACTCGGTTACGATGACCGGCTGAGGTTCTGGGATCTCCTCGATGATCTTCGAATCAAACCGGAAAGGTTCGCCAAGATCTGTGCCGCAATCAGGACACCGGTCCGCTTTAAGTTCTATTTGCCTATCTGGTTTGGCATATGATCTTGTTACGCCAACGTGCCCGGTCTTCTGACCAGGCTTCCCCTTATTATTCTCATCTTGATCTTTTTTGCGATTGCGATCACGTCTTAGACTTGGAGGAGTATGTGCATTCTCATATTTGGCTAGCCGGGCTTCAAGCTCAATTATCCTAGCCTTAAGCAACTCGTTTTCACTTCGCAATTGCTCAATTTGCCCTTCAAGTAGCTTGATTGTTTCTTCTTCGGGCATACTCCCAAATGTCAAGTATCATCTTTATATTATTTAATTCTTTGGTTCAATAGATCTTAGGAAAGAATTATTTGAGCGCGAGGGGAGCTAAACACATACCATTTTTCATGTCCCAGAGCAGCGTAATTACCTTGTTCAACTGGATGGCTGAGCAAATTTGGGCACAGCTCTCTATCTTCATTACATCGCCCTCATAATCCTCAAAAGCAATGCTTGATACCTGATAACGTTCAAGCTTCCGGGTCTCTATCAGTTTCTTAAAATCTGCGATTGTCTCTTCATCTCCTTCGATCAGAGCTATTATTTCCTGCTCTCTTTCGCCCATTTTATTGCAGGCATGGAAGCCTCTGAGACCCATGTCCATGGCATTGCTCATCAGGAAGTATCTGTAGCCTACCTCATGGACCAGGAGGCCGGAAATATTTATCTTCAGCTTCATAGTCGTTTTTGGTATGTAAGGCAAGCTATTTGGTTGTTTGCTCTTTGGCTATATTCTCAATGGTTAGTTTCGCTCCGCTCAGAATAGACTTATCTCTGATGATGATTTCCTGACTATGGCTTTGCGGGCACGAGGAAGAGAGGCGCAGAAGCTTACAGGCGGAGGCCGGGCAATTGGCAGAGGAAGCATCTTTGATACAAGAGCGTTATAGAGAGTTTTTCCGGACAGCCACATTTGATAGTAATAGTGGGAAAGGGCATGATCCCTATTCTTTTCAGATCCGGCTTGCCACCGGGAAGGAGCTGCCGGAGCTTATCGACGTGCCAACGGGCATGGGCAAGACGGATGCGGTCGTCCTCGGCTGGCTGTGGAAAAGGCGGTTTGCGGGGCCTGAGGAGCACCGGGCGACGCCACGGAGGCTGGTGTACTGCCTGCCGATGAGGGTGCTGGTTGAGCAGACCAGGGACAAAGCGAAAACGTGGCTTAACAATCTTGGAATGCTGGCAAATGATGGGGCGGGCGACGCACATTCTGTTGATGGCTGGGCAGCTGGTCAGGGAGACAAAGGGAATCGGATTGCCGTCACGGTGCTCATGGGCGGCGAGGATAAGAATGAATGGGACCTCTACCCGGAGAGGGACGCGATAATAATAGGAACGCAGGATATGCTGCTCTCCCGTGCGCTGAACCGCGGCTACGGCATGAGTCGGTACCGCTGGCCGGTGCACTTCGGGCTGCTCAACAACGACTGCCTCTGGGTGATGGACGAGGTGCAGCTGATGGGCGTGGGAGTCGAGACTTCTGCGCAGTTGCAGGCGTTCTGCTGGTCATTTGGGACTATGAATCCCATCCAGTACATCTGGATGAGCGCCACAGTAGGAGAAAAGCAGCTTGAAACTGTGGACCATCCAAAACCGCGCGAAGGATGGACAAAGCATTTACTTGATTCGGATGAAAAGAATACTCCAGAGGTTCAAAAGAGGTTTCGGGCAGAGAAGCCTTTGAAGAAGGCCGGGCTAAAGCTTTCCAGGGACAACGAAAAGAAGTCCTATGCCACGGAGATGGCAGATCTAATAATATCCGAGCATAAAAAGGACAGTCTTACCCTGGTGGTTGTCAACCGCGTTGATCGTGCTCAAGAGATCTTCAAGGAGCTTCTGGCACAGGGCCGCAATGAAGGGCGGACAGAAAAGGATGCTGCAGTCCTTCATTCTCGATTCAGGGTGGGCGACAGAAAGTCCCGGATGCAATTATTAGATGAGAAGCAGGACAGAATAATAGTAGCAACTCAAGTGGTCGAGGCAGGTGTGGATATCTCCGCCCATACGCTTATTACCGAACTTGCCCCCTGGCCCTCCTTGGTTCAGCGAATTGGAAGGTGCAATCGCAGAGGCGAATACCAAACAGATGCTCAGATATTCTGGATAGACATAGAAACCAACAGGGAAGAAGGCGGCCTGGCGCTGCCTTACGAATCCGAGGATCTTGATATCGCCAGAGATCTGGTTGAGAAGATTCCGAACTCCAGCGCCAGCCCGGAGGCATTGGCTCAGGCAGCAAAGGGCTATGTTGAGCCGGAAGCAGTGAGAGCTGTTGTGCGCAAGAAGGATTTCATAGACCTCTTCGACACCACACCCGACCTCACGGGCAATGACCTAGACGTGTCTCGTTTTATTCGGGAGGGTGAGGATAAGGACGTGCAGGTCTACTGGAGGGATGGTTTTTCAAAGGAGGAAGGCCCGAAGGAAGCTCTTGATCCCGCTAGGCGCGAAGAGCTCTGTTCTGTTTCCATCGGCAAGATAAAGGATTATCTGAAGAAGCACAATGGATGGATTTGGGATCATCTGGAAGATAGATGGAAGAGCGTGGGAGATGCTGGAGAGGTCAAGGGTTGCAGGCCTGGTCAGGTTTTGCTCCTCCATTCGGAAAACGGTGGTTATTCCTCCATACTGGGTTGGGTGGGAGTTGAAGGCAAAACGGCAGCATTAGTCGAGGTCATTCCTGCAATGGAACGGGTCAAAGCCAGGGATGATCTTTCGATGAATGAGGACAAGCAATCCAATATCGGATGTTGGGTCACACTGAGAGATCACACCGACCATGTTAAAAGTGAAGTTCAAGTCCTTTCAGAAAGCCTAAAGATCCCAGACCATTGCAAAACGGCGCTTTGTGAGGCTGCTATCTGGCATGATGTCGGAAAAGCCCACCAGGCCTTTCAAAATATGCTTTTATCCGGAAGGGAAGATGATGGAGGCTTGAAATCAGGTGGCCCCTGGGCAAAGTCTGATGGCAATACAGGCAGGCCATACTATTGGGTTATATCTAGCGATGGAAAGAAAATCGAGAGAACGTATTTCAGGCATGAGCTGGCGTCAGCCTTGGCCTGGCTTCAAAACCAGGGCAGGATAGCAAAAGACGCCGATCTCGTTGCCTATCTGATCGCCGCCCACCACGGCAAGATCAGGATGTCGATAAGATCCCTGGATAAAGAGAAGCGTCCGAGGGAACCCGACCGGCTATTTGCCAGGGGCATATGGGATGGCGACGTTCTATCGCAAGTTGAGGGTATCCTGGATCAGGATCTCCCTCTGGATCTCTCGATCATGCTAATGGGTGAGGGAAGCTGGCTGGAAAGGATGACGGGACTGAGAGATAAAGAAGCATTGGGGCCGCTCAGGCTGGCTTTTATGGAGAGCATTCTCCGCATCGCCGATTGGAGGGCCTCAGCAAAGGAAGAGAAGAAAATGGTGGTCGGATGATCACAGAGTTAAACGACCTCAATCTCATGGGCTGTGCACCTGTGCCTCTCGCTCACTATCTCAAGGCGTTGGGGATATTCAGGGTCGTAGCCGAACAGAAAGACCTTGGCGTCAAAGGCTATTGGAAAGGCGATTCCATCTGGATCAAAACTACTTTAGATCGTGAATCTCTGCGATCGTTTTTTTTAGAGGAATACCGTCCCACTCCAATCATAGCTCCCTGGAATGGCGGCAGCGGATTCTACTTTCAGGAAGAGAAGCTAAAGGAAAAAGATCCCTTGACTGGCAAGAAAAAGAAAACGGGGCGGAGGACGCAGCATACTGCGGCAACCAGGGCAGTTCAGGCCATTTTAGAATCAAAGTCAAAAAGGCTTTCTTCCTATCGCAAATCACTTGCAGTTGTCAAGAGTCTTGTAGAAAAGATGGGGTTAGCTAACGCACCGGACAAAGAGGAAAAAGAGGAGCTGATTCAGGCAGTACGAAATAGACTATCAGATCCGGCAATAGACTGGCTTGATGCGTCTGTGATTCTGACAACAGAGAGAGCCAAATTTCCTCCACTTCTGGGAACGGGAGGAAATGATGGGAATTTGGATTTCAGCAGCAATTTCATGCAAAGGCTGGCAGATATATTTGAATTTGAAAATGAGAATGGAAATTCGAAAGGTCGGTCCGGTTCATGGCTAGATGGGGCTTTGTTTGCTGAAAACACGGACTGCCTGGTGAGTGGAATTGCCATTGGCCAGTTCTATCCCGGCGCAGTGGGCGGACCGAATTCTGCGTCTGGTTTTTCTTCGGACTCGCCTGTGAACCCATGGGATTACATTCTCATGATTGAGGGCGCATTATTCTTCGCTTCGGCTACGGTCAAGCGGCTGCAGACAAACAGGCCCGGAGTTCTGAGCTACCCATTCAGCGTTCACTCATCTGGTGTGGGATATGGCAGCGCTGCGGAGAGCGATGAGAAGAGCGCAAGAGCAGAGATCTGGATGCCGCTTTGGGAGAAGCCCGCTGGGCTGTCGGAATTGAAGGCGCTCATGAGTGAAGGGCGTGCCCAGGTGGCAGACAGGCCTGCCAGAAATGGTGTTGATTTTGCGAGGGCAGTTGCATCACTGGGCGTAGACCGGGGCCTAAAATCGTTTCAAAGATATGGATTTCTGGAAAGAAATGGCAAGAACTTCTTTTCGGTGCCACTGGAAAGGATCGTAGTGAGCCGAAAGATCCAGGTAGAGCTGCTGAACGATGTGGATGTATGGCTCGACAATTTTCGAGGCAAAGCCAGATCAGATAATGCACCCTCGTCGGTAGGACGCGCTTTGAGCCTTCTGGAACTCTCCATTTTGGCATTATGCAGAGAGGGCAGCAATGATCAGATCCAGGCCTGGAGGGTCCAGGATGTGTTGATTGCCCTGGGTAGGTGTGAGAGGGCCATCGTCAGAAGCTCCAAATGGGCCAGAGAAGCATTTGTGAAACCGGTAAGCCTTCTCTCTAAAGACTGGCTGATTGCGGCGAATGATCAATCCCCGGAATTCTTTCTGGCTGCAAGCCTTGCCTCAGTCCATGGCAGATACAAAGACCGCGAGAACCGAGAATTCACCATGTGGCTGCGCTCTCAGATTGAGCCTATCGATCACGGGAATTTTAGGTCGTTTGATGAGACGCTTGGAAATGATGCGGTTTGGTCCGATGGTGAGCCGATCTCAGCCATGAATGATATTTTCTCTCGCAGGATTATGATGGCAGTTCGTTCCGGAGCCAGTTGCTGCACCGACCAGGGGAGTATTGAAGCGGATCTCGGAGATATTGCAGCCTTTATTGAAGGACGTATCAATGAAAAGCGGATGATGGATCTCCTCTGCGGACTGATTTTAGTTAACTGGCCAGATGTATCCTGGAATTTTGTCGAAAGGAAAATACAATCTGATTTGATATCGCCCTCCGCCAGTTTTGCCCTGATAAAGCTCTGCTTTGCAGGCAGAAAAGTACGGGACGTAACGGTTCCTCTGGTCCCGCAAATTCACAGGAGAGCGGCCACTGGCGACGGATTTGGCGCTCTGCAATTGGCAGAGAGGCGACTGAGGAGGAGCAATCTTCCCGCGGCCAGGATCAGCACCAAGATCTCCCCTGAATTGACAAGAAGAATAGCAGCAGCTCAGCTCTTTCCCATTGGAGAGAGGCAAGTAGACCACTTGGCCAAAATTGTCATGAGGCCGAGTGTCATTCGAGAAGATGATCAAACGAAGATGTTATGGAGTGAATGAGATGGATCTAGAAATTTTAAGAAATGAACCGCGCTTGCTTGTTGAAGTCAATTTGAAGCCGCTACAGGGAACCAGGTTTCAGCCTACGGGATTTCCTGATCTGGGGGCCGCAACTTACCAGGCAGCCGATTCGACCTCAATGCTCCTTGTTGAATCTGCACAGAGCATGGCCAATCGAATGGAAGCATTTTGTTGGGATGAAGGCAATGACGATTGGAGCCAAGCTTTGAAGGGATTGCCATATATTCGAGTGATTGATAAAAGCGGCAAGCCTTTGACCAATTCGATCCTTGAATCTCATCGCATAAATAGTCCGTATATCTTAGAGTCAAAAGATAAGACGTTCTTTGAACAGATTAAAGGCGATCTGGGTATCATGGAGACTGGCAGAGTGGACCTTCAACTTCTTGCCAGGACGCTTCTGAAATATGATATCAACTCACTTTTGCATGGAGTGTTTATTGCAAAGAAGGATCTGGCTGGAGGGCGTCTCAGGCTTCCCAGAGCCCTTTCTGGCTTTGTTGAGGCGAAAGATGCAAATGTAGCTGCCAGCGGCGGCGTGAAGAAGGATGAGGTAAATCCAAGCGGGGATGCAAAAAAAGGATTTGGCCATGTGCCTTTCCATAGGGATGAATATACAGGAAGCGTAACCGCCTTCTTTAACCTTGATCTGGCTCAGATACGTGGTTATCGTCTGGGAAGAGATGTGGAAGATCTGCTGACCATTCTAGCAATCTACAAAATCAGGAAAGTTCTCAGTGAAGGGCTTCGTTTCAGAACTGCCTGTGATCTTGAGGTTGATGGAGATATTCTGGTAAAGAGGCCCGCAGGCTTTCTGTTTCCAAACCTGAAAGAGACTGAAGAGGCCTTGCCGGGATTGATCGAGCGCTGCAAATCAAATTTTGCGGAGCCTGTTGTTACTACTGTGAATTTCAAAGAGTGACGGTATGCTGGCCATTGAAATAAGGTTTCCTGCCGGAAAATATCATGCCACGCCCTGGAACCGACAGGTGAATGAGGGGGCTGTTGAGTGGCCGCCGGCACCCTGGCGAATTCTCAGAGCGCTGATCTCAACCTGGCATCATAAGCTGCAAGCGGAGATCGATGAGGAGACTATCCGGAAAATAATTGAGAAACTTGACTCTCTTCCACAATATTTCCTGCCCAAAGCCTCATTGGGGCATACCAGGCATTACATGCCGCTCTACCGGGAAGCTACTACGATGGTTATCGATACTTTCGCTGCAATTGACCGTGAAAGCCGACTCATCATTCAGTGGCCGCAGGTAGATCTGAGCATCGAGGAAATGTCTGCTTTGTCGAAGCTACTGGATCGAATCGGATATCTGGGCAGAGCAGAATCGTGGATTGAAGCCCGGCTGGCAGAAGATCCTATGGTCCAAGCAAATTGCATTCCGCTAAATGAGGGTTCGGATCTTTCTGATGGATTTGAAGGCATTCAGACGCTTGCTGCAATGCCTTCTCAAGAGTTTTTAATCTGGAGGCGAAAAGAGGTTGAGGCGAGAGTATCTCGAAGGCTTGCGGAATTGGGCAATGCATCAAAACTTAAGAAGAAGGACCTGGACAAAATCGAGGAAAGCCTTCCGGCTGATCTTTTCAGTGCGCTTCATGCTGATACTGGCGACCTCAAGAAAGCTGGGTGGAGTCAGCCGCCCGGAAGCGTTTGGATGTACTATGCCAGACCGCGAGATGCTTTTGCAGTGGTTCCGCGTGCAGCAAAATTTGAAGACCACCAAGAGCCGGCTACCGTTGCCCGCTTTGCCGTAGCAAGCCAGGTTCCGCCAAGGCTGACCGGTGCCGTCAGCTTTGCAGAGAGAATCCATCTCGCTTTGGTCAGCCGATCACATGGTTCTACAGTTTTTACAGGTTGCGATGAATCGAAAAGACCTCTCACGGGACATAGACATTCGTTCATTTTCTGTGAGTCGAATCTGGGTTTAGGCAAAGGCAGGCGCGGAGAAATTACTCATGTTGTCGTTCATGCTCCAATGGGCTTTGAACTGAAAGAACGGCGAGCACTTGACAGTTTGACTGCTGTCTGGGGTCATGGGGGCCACGATATTCAGCTCATTCTCCTCGGAGTGGGCCAGCCGGAGGATTTCGCTGGGTTTGATGAGAGCAAAGGGGAGTCGCCCATGCTGGCTAAATCCAACAGATGGATTTCCAGAACGCCTTTTGTATCGACACGGCATCCCAAGGCGACAAAGACCAGAGTGCCAAAGCTCGACGACAATGGCCTGCAGATAGGCAGTGCTGAGCATGAGCTGCGAAGGCTGCTGAAGCTGAACTGTTTCCCAGCTCCTATTTTAGTTGAACCTGTGCCGTCAACAGACCTGGCCGGCCATGAAACGAGGTGGCTTGCATTCCAGCGGGAACGCAATCATGGAAATGGCAGGAGAGAGGCAAGCGGGTATGGATACGGGTTCAGGATAAAATTTCCCGAGCAGGTGCAAGGCCCCATTGCCCTCGGCTACGGCGCTCACTTCGGCCTCGGCCTCTTCGTCCCCGAATCGCCCTGAATAGCCTTCAATCATGATCTCAATCACAGCTCTGGCTCATCAAGCCCCCTATCGGTAAGGGCCGTCCGGCCAGACGGACGGAATCGGGGCCAGCGCAGCGCATGACCTGATAGGGACGCGACTGGCCCGGACCGGAAAAACCGTGTACTTATACCAAGCAAACGGATTTCCATATTAATATTCATATTATCATAATCGCACCAGTCAGAAAGGAGGTGGTATCTTTGACGGAGACGAGTAAACCGCAGGACGAGGACGTATCCGACCTCATCCCTGCCCGGATGCTGAACGAGTTCGCCTACTGCCCCAGGCTCTGCTACATCGAATGGGTGCAGGGGGAGTTCGCGGACAGCGTGGACACAGTGGACGGCAGATTCCAGCACAGACGCGTGGACGCGGGACCCGGAAAGCTGCCCGAGGAGGAGTACGAGCCCATCCACGCCAGGTCAGTTCACCTGACCGGGCCGGGGGTGGGGATCACCTGCAGGATAGACCTGCTGGAGGGCGAAGGAAACCGGGTCATACCGGTGGATTACAAAAGAGGCGAGGCGCCCGACATCTCCGAGGGAGCCTACGAGCCCGACCGCGTCCAGCTCTGCGCGCAGGGCCTAGTCCTCAGGGAGAACGGCTTTGAGTGCGACGAAGGCATGGCCTACTTCGTCAGGTCCAAGAAGAAGGTGGCGGTAAGCCTGGACGAGGCCCTAGTTCAGAGGACAAAGGAGCTTCTCTCGAACCTTAGGGCAGTGGCTGCGAGCGGAGAGATGCCGCCGCCCCTGGACTACAGCCCCAAGTGCTTCCGCTGCTCCCTGGCAGGAATCTGTCTCCCGGACGAGGTGAACCTTCTCAGGGAGATGGAGGCCGAGGAGCTGGAAGAGGATGAGGCTGTTCAGGCCGGGGGAACAAGAGAGAAGGTGCGCAGGCTCCTGCCCGCGAGAGACGACCAGATACCGGTCTACGTCGTAGGCCAGGGCAACACTGTCCGCAAGAAGGGCGAGCGGCTGGAGATCTGGTCGCGCGAGGGGAAGGTCAGCGAGGCCAGGATCATGGAGACCTCCCAGCTCTGCCTCTACGGCGGCGTGGAGATCACCACGCCTGCCATGGTGGAGCTGATGCAGCGGGGAGTGCCCGTGATCCACTACACCCACGGAGGATGGTTCCAGGGCATCTGCCTGGGAATGACTCACAAGAACGTGGAGCTGAGGATGCGACAGTTCCAGTATGCGACCAGTCCCCGCAGATCCTTAGCGATTGCCAGGGGCATGATCTCCGGGAAGATCAAGAATTGCAGGACCCTTTTGCGCAGAAACGATCCCGGCGCTCCCAGGGAGCTGCTGGCGCTCATGGCCAAGCTGGCAAAAGATGCAGAGGATGCGTCGAGCAGCGAGAGCCTGCTGGGAATCGAGGGGGCCGCAGCAGAGGCGTATTTCTCCAGGTTCGACCACCTGCTGAAGGGCGGGGCGGAGGGCTTCTCCTTCGAGAACAGGAACAAGAGGCCCCCGAAGGACCCGGTGAACGCCGTCCTGTCCTATCTCTACGGCATCCTGGTCAAGGACCTCTTTGTTACCCTGCTTGCGGTGGGCTTCGATCCATACCTCGGGATCTACCACCGGCCGAGGTACGGCCGGCCAGCTCTGGCGCTGGACATGATGGAGGAGTTCCGGCCACTGGTGGCAGACTCCACTGCGGTCACCCTGTTCAACAACGGTGAGCTGTCCAAGAAGGATTTCATCAGGGCTGGCTTTGGAATATCCCTGACGCCAGAGGGCAAGAAAAAGGTCGTCGGCGGATATGAGCGCCGCATGGAGACTGAGATCACCCATCCGATCTTCCGATACTCTGTCAGCTATCGCCGGCTGCTGGAGGTCCAGGCCAGGCTGCTGGCCAGGGTGATCTCCGGGGAGATCAGGGAATATCCGGCGTTCTGCACGAGGTGAATAGATGGGCGGATTAAACTGCTATGTGGTCAGCTATGACATCATGGACCAGAAGCGGCTGTACAGGGTACACAGGACGATGAAGGGTTTTGGAGAGCCCATCCACTACTCTGTCTTCAGATGCAATCTCACGCCCAAAGGAAAAGTGGAGATGATGGCGGTCCTCTCGGACCAGATCAAGCATGACGAGGACAGGGTGATGATCGTGGACCTGGGGCCGCTTGAGGGACGGGTAGAGGACAGGATAGAGTTCCTGGGTGCTCATCCGGAGGAGACGGAGAGAAGGGCAATAATAGTATGAAGGGCTTTCGAGAGGTGAGGTGGTGATCAGAATCCAGGGAGGCGCTCGAAACGATAATCGGAAATGCAAAAAGGATGGCTTTTCCGGGCATCGGGCCCTTCGTAGAGAGGCACCATTCATGAACCTCTCGAAAAAGGCTAATTTTTCGGCATCTGCTGGGGCCGAAAAACGGCCGCGATTTCCACGGCTGAAAAGTCGTGGCCCCATTGAAGCGCTGTTGGAATCGTGCTGCACGAAAGCGGCGCCGACCATTTCCACGGCTGAAAAGTCGTGGCCCCATTGAAGCTGGAATATACGGTGTTCGTGCCCATATCCGAAGATGACATTTCCACGGCTGAAAAGTCGTGGCCCCATTGAAGCCAGGTTAAGCGAAGCAAACCCCTTCGTCAGGTTAAAATTTCCACGGCTGAAAAGTCGTGGCCCCATTGAAGCTGGCCGTCCAGGTACCGCGCACCATCCGCCAGTCCAATATTTCCACGGCTGAAAAGTCGTGGCCCCATTGAAGCGAATTCCTGCCCGTCTATAGAGACTTTTATGTACCCCATTTCCACGGCTGAAAAGTCGTGGCCCCATTGAAGCCGGCTACATTTGGAGGAGCTTGCTTAAATGAAGCCGCTATTTCCACGGCTGAAAAGTCGTGGCCCCATTGAAGCATTGACTAGCTGCTGGATCTTTTTGTAATTCATGAAGACCTATTTCCACGGCTGAAAAGTCGTGGCCCCATTGAAGCCTCTCATAAGGCGGCAACTGCAGCTATATGGCTCTCTATTTCCACGGCTGAAAAGTCGTGGCCCCATTGAAGCTCACCCTGAGTTGCATCAGTATCAATGACAGCCTGAGATTTCCACGGCTGAAAAGTCGTGGCCCCATTGAAGCAGCTGCACTCAATTGGTCTATGATAGAATTGATTGAAATTTCCACGGCTGAAAAGTCGTGGCCCCATTGAAGCGAATTTGAGGCGCTCAGAGGCGTCCTCGGCCACTACCGTATTTCCACGGCTGAAAAGTCGTGGCCCCATTGAAGCGGCAAATCGTTTGGAATCTCGCATTGAATCCATCTATAGCATTTCCACGGCTGAAAAGTCGTGGCCCCATTGAAGCCTTGTTGCTCCAAAGTATCCACTGTGGCCCTTCAATATTTCCACGGCTGAAAAGTCGTGGCCCCATTGAAGCTCTACCAAACGTATCGGAAGGCGGCCATATATCCAAATTTCCACGGCTGAAAAGTCGTGGCCCCATTGAAGCGCTCTGCCTGTAGACCTGCTTCAACGCTCATGGCACGATTTCCACGGCTGAAAAGTCGTGGCCCCATTGAAGCTCTCAGAAGTCCCTGAGAGATCTGATCTGCTAGAGATTTCCACGGCTGAAAAGTCGTGGCCCCATTGAAGCCTAAAGATTCTCTGAGAAATTGACCTGAAGGTCCACAATTTCCACGGCTGAAAAGTCGTGGCCCCATTGAAGCAAAAGGAATTGTTCTAGCAAGCAATTCAGTATAA
Organism: Methanosaeta sp. UBA533; assembly: GCA_002498745.1. Taxonomy (GTDB): domain Archaea; phylum Halobacteriota; class Methanosarcinia; order Methanotrichales; family Methanotrichaceae; genus Methanothrix. The sequence goes on from DAIO01000001.1 coordinate 14,638, forward strand.
TCTTATTTCCACGGCTGAAAAGTCGTGGCCCCATTGAAGCTTAACTTATCAAAAAAGAAACATATTCAAGCCTTCTTATTTCCACGGCTGAAAAGTCGTGGCCCCATTGAAGCGATCCCAGGAGCGATTGGGTACGGGTCAACGGCGTAACATTTCCACGGCTGAAAAGTCGT
>DAIO01000017.1:0-4945 GCA_002498745.1 Methanosaeta sp. UBA533
AAAGTCGTGGCCCCATTGAAGCCTATCATTAGGTGGTCGGGGCTAAAGGGTTCTAGCTTTATTTCCACGGCTGAAAAGTCGTGGCCCCATTGAAGCTTCTTCTAATGCCATGCATAATGCCTGCTCGACTGGGATATTTCCACGGCTGAAAAGTCGTGGCCCCATTGAAGCAGCGAATGCATCTCTGGCATCACGATAGGCGGCGCCTATTTCCACGGCTGAAAAGTCGTGGCCCCATTGAAGCGGTGTCTCGGGCAAACGTGCCGGAATACTGATCAGGAATTTCCACGGCTGAAAAGTCGTGGCCCCATTGAAGCAGCTCAGCCGTGTCGAGGCCACCCAATTTCGCATTGTATTTCCACGGCTGAAAAGTCGTGGCCCCATTGAAGCGTATGAAGAAACCAGCAATATCAGTTGCCATAGATATTTCCACGGCTGAAAAGTCGTGGCCCCATTGAAGCGTCGCGTGACTCACCAGCAGGCCGGACAGCCAACGTTTGGATTTCCACGGCTGAAAAGTCGTGGCCCCATTGAAGCGCCCCATTCGAGAAGGTCTACAAGGAGCGCAACGGCGAGCATTTCCACGGCTGAAAAGTCGTGGCCCCATTGAAGCCGGTTGTACACGACTGATCACCTCCATCCTCGGAGGCGCTCATTCTGCTCTGAGCGCCTCGATCGGATCGAGCTTTGCCGCTTTATTCGCCGGATAATAGCCGGCAATGGTGGTGGTTAGGACGCCGAACAGAACGCCCAGTATTATCGATTCAGGGGTTATGGACGATGGCAGCCCGGCCAGAGAGCCTATGAGAAAGGAGGTTCCCACCCCTAAGATTATGCCTACCAGGCTTGAGACCATCCCTAAGACCCCTGCCTCCAGCAGATACTGCCTGCGAATGTCCTCTACTGTCGCCCCCAGGGCGAGCATGGTCCCAATCTCCCTGATCCTCTCCTTTACGGTGAGCATCATCACATTGGCGATGCCGATTCCCCCCACCAGCAGTGATATGGCCCCGATTCCCGCCAGGGCGTACTTGATCATGGATAGGGTGCTCATCAGGGTGCTGAGCATATCCCGGGCGGTGGTGGCATCATAGGCCTCGTCCTTATGGTAGCGGCGAAGGTCGTTTATGATCCTCTCGATTATATAATCCGCCTGATCGGGATCGGAGACTGTGACCTGAAAGGTCTGATAGTAGTAGTTCTCCTCATCCAAGAGCTCTTCCATGGCTTTATGAGTGACATACATGGCATTGTCAGCGCTATCTCCCATACCACCGCCAAAGCCCGACTCCTCCTCTTCCTCCAGCACCCCTACCACAGTGAAGTCCATGGGCTGGTCACGATAGTACAGTCGGATCTTGTTCCCCGGAGTGACCTTCATGCGAAACATCTCCTGAGATATGCCATTGCCTATCACTATCGACCGGTAATCCGAGCCCGAGAGCCACCGGCCCTGTGCCACCTCTTCCTTCAGATCCTGCTCTTTGTCCGGGTCCACCCCGGTGAGGCTGCCTGAGCTATTGGTATTTCTGAAGGAGATCACCACGCTGGCCCCGGTCTGTGGTGCGACGTTCTTGACCCCCACCACGTTCTCTAAAACCTTGGTGTCCTTATCAGTGAACTTGGCGGGCTCAGCAGCATTTCGGCTTCCTGGCTCCCCGTCCGGCCCGCCAAAGCGAGCGCTGCCTGGAATTACATGGATCACATCCAGGTCCAAGGTGGAGAACTGGCTGGAGACACCAGAGTATAGCCCCTCCCCCACGGAGAGCATCACCACTATCGCCAGCACGCCGATGATTATTCCCAGGGAGGACATGAGCGTCTTGAAGCGATCGCTCTTGAATCCCAGGGAGATGAACTCCAGCATATCCTGCAATCTCATTCTCGCCACCCAACAAGGCTCAGGCTCATTTCAGATCCTTCAAGATGACCCCTTTCCCCCATCGCCATTCTTCGAGAGCCTCTTTTTTCGGTAGAGGTAGCCCCCAGCAGCCAAAAGGACCAGGGCACCAACGGCCATGAGCAGGAGATTGTTGTTCGACCGGTCAGCTTGCAGAGGCGGGGTGTAAGTGGCGATGTAAGGCTCTGACTCATGCCAGGTATCGCCGTTCTTGAACTCAGCCACAAAGCTGACATTGGAGGGATTTCGGGCAGTCTTCCCCAGATCGGTGTACTCCACACCAAAGCTGATGGTGAAGACCTCATCCGGGTCCATCGTGCCGATATAGTACCTCTCCGGGGAGAACCTCATCCCCTGGGCTGAGGGCACTATGGTCACGGCGTTGAGGGTGTTCTCCCTGGGGTTGGCCACATTCAGGTTGACGGTGGCCTTGGAAGGGGTCGTGGTTAGAGAGGAAGAGGTTGAGTCGATGATGGCCATGCTCACCGCAGAAGGATCGACCTTGATCGGAATATTGCGGTTGATGGTGATCATATCGTAGCCCCCCAGAACCGTAAAATCAAGGAGGGTAGTGCCGGCGCTCACGTTCTCCTGTGCCCTGATCTTATAGAATACGGTGATTTGATCGTTCGGGCCGACCATTCCCAGATCATAGCGATAGGGATCGACGACCTCCAGCTCAGAGGTGCCCTGGAGCAGAGTGCGATTGATCGGCGTGGATAATAGGACATTTGAGGAGAGGCTTGAGACCCCTGCATCCTTTCCTGCTCCGTAGGCTGCTGCTCCGTTCTGCATCTGAATGGCTAAAATCGCCTCATCCCCGGGCATGAGCACTGCGGGAGTGGTACTGCTCTGGATATTCACTGGCATGCGATACTCATATCCTCCTGCCAGGCCCGTTATCAGAAGCGCCAAAATGATGATTAGTATTCTCTTCATCTAGCAATTCTCCAAAATTCGTCCGTCTCTGAGCCGGATGACCCGGCTGCAGTTCTCAGTTATCTCTGGATTGTGTGTGACCATGATGATCGTTCTGCCCTCCTCATGCAACTGGTTGAGGATTTTCATGACCTCATCGCTATTCTTGAGGTCCAGGTTGCCCGTGGGCTCATCGGCTATTATGATCTGGGGATCGTTGGCAAGAGCTCTGGCTATCGCCACCCTTTGCCGCTCCCCGCCAGAGATGTTCTGGGGGCCGAAGTCCGCCCGGTGGGCGACATTTATGCTCTCCAAGAGCTTCATGGCCCTCTCTCGTCTCACCCCGCGGGGGACTCCGCGCAGCATCATGGGAATTTCCACATTCTGCAGGACCGATATCCGGGCGATGAGGTTGAAGGTCTGGAAGATGAAACCCATCTCCTCCCGCCGGATCCTGGCAAGCTCCTCGTTCGGCGTCCGGCTGATATCCTTGCCCAGCAGTAAAAAGCGCCCGCTAGTGGGCCGGTCCAGGCAGCCGATGATGTTCAGCAGGGTGGACTTGCCACTGCCAGATGGCCCCATCAACGCCACGAACTCCCCATTCTCTATCTCCAGATCTATGCCCTTCAAAACAGGATATTCGCTCCTGCCGATGAGATAGGTCTTACGGATGTCCTTCAGCTCTATAAGTACAGGAATGGCACTCAGCTCTCTCTTATCTTTTTTATCTTCATATATTTTCCGTTAGCCTGTCAGGCTGCCCCTTTTAGAAGCCCGGTTGAGCATTTCATTGCTGGCCATGCCCTCCGACCGATCGGCTTTAGGAATCGTCCAGACGGGCAGGCCGTGATTGTTCCGGGTCAGGATGAAACCCAAGCGTCTCAGCTCCATTCTGGCCTCCTGGGGGCTCAATCCGCAGGCCTGGGCCACGCGCTTCAGTTCGCCCCGATCGAGGATCTGGCCCCTCAGACATGGTTTATGCTTTAAGTATTCTCTGATCGCTCTCATTATCTGGCTCCTTTATCAATCAGGTGCTCTGCCTGTGCAGTGGATCAACCCGGGATGGAACGATATTTAAAAAGAGAGCAGAACGAACTGGATCACTCGGAGAGGGTCTGGCAAGAGATCCCTTGGAGAATGTTCTGTTTGGAGATTGGAGGGCTTAGATGGTTCGGTTCAAATCCTTACGCGGATCGGGAATACGCAGTTTTTATGAGATGTCGATGTATTTTTTGAACGAGATCTATCCAGCGCACAAAGGACACAAAGACCGCACCAAAGGATTATTGGGCTATCAAGAACTGGATTAACCTTTGCGAGGCCTTTGTGATCTTTGTGGTTAAAATCCGTTATCTGTAATCCAATCAAACCGATCTACGACGAGTATAAACCAGGCTCCTCGCTACCTAGTATGGGTGAACTTGAATCGCAAATTCTCTGTATCTTTTCGCCTATGTGGTGAACCGCGATGCTCTGACCCAACCAGAGAGACGTAGAGGAACAAAGGCCATAATCTCTGCCGGATCTCACCCATATAATTCAACGAAGAGCTAATTTAAGAAATGGAGACGAATCAGGCCCCTGCCCGGATCGCCTCCCTCCCCGCGGCCAGGGCCTCCTCCAGCCTCTCTGTATCCGGCCCGCCGCCCTGGGCCAGCTGGGGCCTGCCGCCGCCCCCGCCGCCCAGGACTTTGGCTGCCGCTTTAATTATGCTCCCCGCTTTGATGCCCTTTGAGAGGCCGGACTGGCCCACGGCTGCTACCAGCTTTCCGGTCTTAGAGCCCAGCAGGGCCACGCAGTCCTCTTCCGCCAGCAGGGCCGCGGCCTTCAGGAGCTCATCGATATCGGCATTGCCCATCTTCTGCACAATTACCCGCAGGCCGTCTATGGTCTCCGCCTCGGAGACCAGGGTCTTCAGCCTGGCTATTGCAAGGTCCTCTTTCAGCCGCTCGATCTCCTTCTGCTGGCTCTTCCACTCCTCAAAGAACCTCTCCGCAGTTCGGGGAAGCTGCTCGTTTGGCACCCGCAATATGCCCGAGGCGCCGGCCAGGAGGTCGTCCCTGGCCTGAGACGCTCGCACAGCCGCCTCTCCGGCAGCAAACTCTATCCTCTCCACCCCGTCCTGGA
>DAIO01000058.1:0-8750 GCA_002498745.1 Methanosaeta sp. UBA533
GTGGGCTTAACCGATGACCAATGAGCGGTTGTATGATCTCATGGAAGTGCTCAAATCCAAGAAACTTAAACCTTGGATGAATCCTGAAGATGTTTTTAGAGCAACAGCAAAAAGGGATGCTAAGTTCATTGAATGGAATGCAATCGACGGCAGATTTCAGGTCTCTCTCAGGAAGAATGCTGTATCCCAGGCCATTAATAAAATGGGAAAGTTTATTCTGCTTTATCGGGGTGAGTTTTCTTGGATAGAGTGCCTTTCCCTTTACAGAAGCAAGGATGTCGTCGAAAAAGGATTCGATATATTGAAGAACGACATTGACCTGATGCCTGCTAATCTGAGAACCAACAGCACTCTCAGAGGGTATCTCTTCATTGCATTCATCGCTCTGATCTTCAGGATGAAGCTGATGAAAATGATGATCGATGCACAGTTGAATAAAAAATACTCCGTGGAAGGGCTGATGACTGAGCTTGAAAAGATCAAGATCATGATCTTGCCAGATGGAGAGAAGATCACAACTGAGATCACAAAGAAGCAGCGCGAAATCCTGGATGCACTTCATATGTGTGCCTAAAACCTGGGGAGGTCAGGATCTACCTCACAGACGACGTTGTTTGAAAATTTATGTCGATTATTAATAACATTCCCCATAAAATCAAAAAATAACTAATGTCACCATTTGAGCAACTCTCTGGCACTAGAGAGCTCTGCCAGGCTCATCTGCCCGGGAGCGGTGCTCTCTCTTACGTAACCATATGCCAGAGCAGAACCATACAAAGGAGCCACAGCCCGCAGGTGTCTGCCCAGATCCCCCATCGCGATCAGACATAAGGGCAAATCTGCAGCCAGCAAAAATCCCAGGAGATCCAGGTCGTCCTTCAGGCTCCTGGGCGTCACGGCGATCTTAGCGATGGACGCACCTGCCATCTTCATACTCTCTTTTATTGCAGCCAGCTCATCGATCCCGGGCATTCCCTGGAAGTCATGGTAAGAGACTATCACCGGCCGGCTGACCTGAGATATGAAATCTTCTCTTAGCTCTGCCTGAAGCTCGATATCCACCAGATCGGCATACTCAGAGGCCTGAACGAGCAGCTCGATCCTCTCTCTCTCTGATCCCAGAAACCTTCCTCCCTCTGCCTGGAGGCGATTGGTGGCGATGATCGGCTTTTCTGTAGCCTCTCGGATGGCTTTTATCGTCTGAATGGGCTCAGTGGACAGATCCAGCCTCAGCTCAATCATGTCTGCACCAGATGCCGCCTTGAGGTCGTTTGCTCCCCCCTCTCCCAGGACGGCAACGATCTGCGACCTTTTCATAACGTATCTCATCTCTCCACGATGCTCTCCTCGATCTTCATGCCGAAGTGGCGGGCGGCCTCCTCCAGATGGACCAGCACCTCGTCCCCGGCTTTGAGCTCCGTCACCGGCCTGGGCGTGCCATCGCTGCTCACCAGCTTTATGGTCTCTGCATTCTGCAGCAACGTGCTTATGAGCACACCATCTGCCTCAGCCTCGATGAGGATCATGGGCCTCTTCTCGATCTTCGCTCTGCCCACGATAGCGCTCCTGGTGAGGCCATCCTTGCTGACAATGGTGACCTCGTCACCAGATTTCAGCTCCGATAGATAGCGTGTCTTCTCCCCCACCCGGATGTAGGCGTGAACCGCGCCGGCGTTCACCCGGAAGGGACGCGCAGCCACATAGGGGCTGTCCTCTGACTCGCTATGAACCAGGAAGAAGCCCTTGGCCTGGGAGCCGATGAGCATTCCCTCTCCTGGGACCATCATGTTGGCAGTATCGACACAGACCCGGTCGCCCATCCCCACCGGCTTGACCGAGACCACCCTGGCGGATATGAGGTCCAGGTTCCCTTTTTCCGATTGCTCTGCCGCCTTCATAACCCTCTTGATCTCAGATAGGTCTGTGCTATCCAAAAGCACACCATCTGCTCCTTGCTCCAGTGTGGCCAGGGCCAGCTTTGCCTCATCCGAGCTCTTGACCCCGCTGATGATCTTAACCTGACATCCCTGCAGGCCGGCGATCATATTCTCCAGCGGGATCACCTTCCAGTCGGTGCCGATCACCAGCAGATAGTCCACATGCTTTCCCATCTCCACTGCAAATTGCTCATACTTCTTGCCGGCGATGACCACGTATGCTGCCTTGTTCCCGGAGATGGTCTTGGCCAGGGCATAGTCCATGGAGCTGTTCATATCTTTGGGCAGAGGCACCGATCCATCGCCCTCTCCGTGCCTGCCGATCACCAGAACATCCTCTGCATCCCTCTCGGCGCCAAAGCATGCCACCTGGATCTTTCCCAGCTCACGTACCCGCTCGACGTTCTCCCGGTCCACAATTACGCAATCGAAGCCCGATTCAAGGGCGGTGGTTATCTGGGGTTTGATCTCCTCCCATGATCCCTTGGCCATGAGCCACTTCTCTTTCATATGCGACTCTTTGACATACCATTACAAATCTCTTTTGCAGCGGCGCGCCCATATACAAAAGATTATACGCCCAGGATGGCAATATAGAGGAAAATGGAAAACCGTCTGATCTACTCTCCAGTTGGCATATTGATCATGCTGGGCTTCGCGTTCTTGATTGCAGTAGTAGTGAGCTTTCTCTTCCTGGACCTGGCCAGGACAGCCTTCACCAAGATCGGTTTCTCCTGGAGCCAGGCCCTCTTTGTGCTTTTGGCGTCTCTGATTGGATCCAGCATAAACATACCATTGACCAACCTAGAGTGTAGCACTCCCATGGTCCATGAACGACACATTCGGGCCTTTGGCGTATCTTATCATGTCCCTGTGGTGAAGAGCTGCAATACCCTTTTGGCCATAAATGTGGGTGGTGCCCTGATTCCCTCATTGATCTCCATGGCACTCATCTACCGGTTCCCAGAGTCCATCTACTATGCACTATCTGGCATTGTCTTGGTGGCCATCATCACCAACCGGGTGGCAAGGCCGGTTCGAGGGCTGGGGATCGTGACTCCTGCCCTGATCCCACCCCTTTGTGCCGCCCTGGCGGCGATCCTCATGGTCTATGTGCTGGGCGCCCCTCATGATCTCATCTTCCTAATCGCTTATGCGGCAGGAACCCTGGGCACTCTGCTTGGGGCGGATATTCTCAACCTGGGAAAGATCCGCGACCTTGGGGCTCCAGTGGCCAGTATCGGCGGAGCTGGAACCTTTGACGGTGTATTCCTGAGCGGTCTGATCGCTGTGCTCCTGGTGTGAGATGGATCTAGAAATGAGACTATATAAAAAGATGATAAAAGGTGGCGGAATGAAAGCAAGCGGAATAAAAAGGAGGGTAAGATCATGAGCTTCAGGGGCTTTCTGGATGATCTGGAAGGGTCAGGTTTGATGAACCACGTGCGTGACCCTGTATCGCCCGTTCAGGAGGTCACAGAGAGATCCTGGGGTAGTGGGCCGATTCTATTTGACGATGTCTCCGGCCATAAGTGCTGCCTGAATATCCTTGGGACGAGGGACCTCCTGGCCCGGGCCCTGGGCATCCCTGCTGAGGATATGGTCCGCCACCTATCCCAGATCGGCTGCCAGGGTCCAGTGCGAGAGGTGGATTGGTCTAGTTTCATGGAGAATGTCTCCCAACCGGATCTCAGCAGGCTTCCCATCATGACCTACTTTCCGGGGGACGGCGGCCCTTATATCACCTCTGGAGTGGTGGTGAGCCGCTTTGAGGACAAGATCAATGCCTGCGTTCACCGCCTGATGGTCCTGGGAAAAGACCGGCTGGCAGCAAGGCTGGTCCCGGGAAGGCATACCCATCAGCTCTATGAGGCCGCCCTGGCCAAGGGCAAGGAAGTTGCAGTGGCTGTGGCCATAGGAGTGGATCCGCTGGTATTGATGGCTGCCTCCACCCGCGTTCCTCCAGAGATGGAGTTTTGTTATGCTGCCGCTCTGCGAGGCTCTCATGTGGAGCTGATTGCTCTGGATAATGGTGTTCTTGTTCCCCATGCACAGATCGTTCTAGAGGGATACATCACCACGGAAAAGGCGCCGGAGGGGCCGTTCGTGGACATCACCGGCACTCGGGACCTGGTCCGGCAGGAGCCGGTCATCCGGCTAACCAGGATGATGATGTGCAATGAGCCCATCTATCATGGCCTTCTGCCTGCGGGAGGTGAGCACAAGATGCTGATGGGAGTGCCCTATGAGCCGCTCATCTACCGGGAGGTCTCCAAGGTGGCAAAGGTGAAGGACGTCATGCTTACCGAGGGCGGATGCTGTTACTTCCATGCCGTGGTGCAGATTGAGAAGGAGACGGAGGAGGATGCCAGAAGAGCGATCGATGCCGCTATCAAGGCTCATCGCTCTTTGAAGCATGTGCTGGTGGTGGACTCAGATATCAACATTCACGATCCTCGAGACCTGGAGTATGCCCTGGCTACGCGCATGCGCGGTGACGAGGATATAGTTCTTTATCCCAATGTGCGCGGCAGCACCCTCGACCCCAGGAGCAATGAGGGAATGACCACCAAGGTGGGTGTGGATGCCACCGCCAGGCTGGACCGGCTCTGGAAGTTCCAGAGGTTGACGCCAGAAGGGCAGGGCTGAATGGGGCATGGATATCGCTAATGAAACCAAATGACCCGCTTTCCGCTCAAATCTCCAGATAGAGGCGGATGCTGTAGATCGCGGCAATGCCCAGGATTATCGCCAGGGTTAAGGCCACTATCTGGAACAAGAGTTCATCCATGCTATCACGCTCATCTTTATTCCCCTGATATCCTCATTTTATGGCATCAGTCCTTGTCCGGGCAAGGCCAATGCACCGATCGGCAGTCAGGCTCATCTCCTCCAGTGGATCTATCCCCGCCTCGGTTGATCCCAGCACCTGGGCTGATTTCACCCCGGTTATTATGGCCATCAGCTTCACCCTGCCCCTGAGCTCAGGCTTGATCTTTGCTCCCCAGATGACATTCGCCCTCGGATCCAGGTCCTGGGTTAGGCTGCTGGCGATGGAGGCTGCCTCCTTCAGGGTCATATCCGGCCCACCGTCAATATGCAGCAGACAGGCTTTTGCTCCTCTGAGCTCCACGTCCACCAGGGGATTGTTCAGAGCGGAGCGGACGATCTTCTCCGGGCTCTTCTTCATGCTCCCCTCTCCCACCAGCATAAAACTGGCCCCGCCGGTGTTCATGATGGTGTGCACATCGGCATAGTCCAGGTTGATTAGCGAGGGGGTGGTCAATGTCTCGCAGATCCCCTGGATGATCTCGCCTGTGATACCATCGACTAGAGAGAAGGCTTCCTGAAAGGGCAGGTGTGGGGCACGCTCCAGCAGGCGATTGTTGTCCATCACAATGGAGGTGTTGGCGTAATTGCGCAGGTTCTCCAGGCCTTCCTCTGCGATGAAGATCCTCTTCCTCTCATTGTGAAATGGCGTGGTGACCATGGCCACCACCAGGGCACCCTCTTGCCTGGCAATCCTTGCCACCACCGGCGCTGAGCCGGTGCCAGTGCCTCCACCCATGCCCGCGAGGACAAATACCAGGTCTGCGCCGCGCAAGAGGTCCTCGATGTCCGTTCTAGCGCTCTCCGCCGCCCTCCTTCCCACCTCAGGGTCTCCTCCTGCTCCCATCCCCCGGGTGAGCTTCCGGCCAATCAGCATCTTCTCATCCGCCAGGACGGTCTCCAGGTGCTGGCGGTCGGTGTTTATGGCTATGGTCTTCGCCCCACTCAGGCCCATTCTTTTGAGTCTGTTGATGGTGTTTCCGCCTGCGCCGCCACAGCCTACGACCAGTATTCTGGGGATACCGAAGTCGTCGCCTGAATTTGGAAAATCCATGGCCTCCCGTATATCAAGTTCCATCCCTATCCCTTCATTGCTTTCTCATAGCCAATTAGTGCTATCTGTTAATAACAATTGCGGATAGAGATAAGAATGATCAGACGAGAAGTGGCAACCAAGATGACGGGACAGACAGCTGCCAGAGATCTGGCGGAGTTCATCGCCAGGTACTACCCTGGCAGGGTGGTGGAGGTGGGTGTGGGCCATTTTCCCCATGTTGCTCAGAGGCTGTCGGAGATGGGCCTGGAAGTGATCCTTACGGACAGGGTGGAGGGGCTTCTGGCGGGCATGAGGGTGGAAAAGGACGACATTTTCGTCCCCCGGAGGGAGATATATCTGGGGGCGGGCCTCATCTACTCCATTCGCCCTCCTCTGGAGATGCAGCTTGCCATGGGGGAGCTGGCGGCTGCGTTGGGTGCGGATGTCATCGTCCGGCCCTTGCAGGATGAGATCGCACAGCTCGCTGGATTTGGCAGGAGGCTGGTCAATTACCGGGAGGCGAGGTTTTATCTGTTCAGAAAAAAAGCTATAATCCATTATTCTCACCCTATCAAGGACCATCGTAATGCAGGGAGAGATACGCGATGAGGTTGCACTACATCCAGCACAATCCCTTTGAGGACCCGGCAAATATCGCCCTCTGGGCGGAAGATTCCGGCCATGATGTCTTTGGGACTAAAATATTTGCGGGCGAGAGGCTCCCCAAAGAAGCTGATTTTGATCTGCTGCTGGTTTTAGGTGGGGAGATGAACATCTACCAGGAGGATCTTTATCCCTGGCTGGCGGAGGAGAAGAGGTTCATACGCAGGGCTATGGATAGCGAGAAGACTATTCTTGGAATCTGCCTTGGCGCCCAGCTTATCTCAGATCTCCTGGGAGGAATGGTGCATAAAAATCGCTATAGGGAGATCGGCTGGCATGAGGTGAAGCTGAATCGTGCTGCATTTAGCTCTTCTGCTTTCAAGGGATTTCCTGATAGATTCACGGCATTTCAATGGCATGGGGATACATTTGACCTGCCTAGAGGAGCGACTGGGCTGGCATCGACTGCTGCCTGCGCCAATCAGGCCTTTGAGATAGGGCGAAATGTTGGACTGCAATTTCATCTGGAGTCGTCCAGGCAAAGCATACGAAGGCTGATAGACAACTGCGGGGACGAATTGACTCCTGGAAGGTTCGTGCAGGAGCCAGAGGATATGCTCTCTGCAGAAAAGCATCTAAAGGAGTTATATCAGCATTTAGGAATTTTTATGAAAAACATTGAATTGATGGTGGATCGGGATTGATCCAATCACTTGCCAAACTAATTTGTATAAGCCTCCTCGCTCCAGAAGATATCGTTTCCCTTGCTGTCGTCTATATCCTGGCTGTCGAAAGCCACCAGGGAAAAGATGATATTGTCTCCTCTGATCTCCGGAAGAATCTCGTATCTATCTCTGATCACCTCAAAGACATCTCCCAACATGTCCAGACCGTGCTCAACCTCAAAGGCATTTATCTCCTCCTGGGAGATGCCATGATCTTCTGCCGTCTCCAACATCAACTCTTTTATGGCATCCAGCTCCTCTGAGGCCATCAAGTAGATTCTGAAACCGCCGATATTGTCCTCGATCGGATCGATCTGGAGCCACATTTGCCATGGTTCTGTCGATATCTTCCGCTCTATTGTTCTCAACAGATCATCGATCAGAGTCCTGGAGAGGGGTAGCTCTCTTGCTGCCTCATGCATGATGGAGAAGAGAGGCGCATATTCAGAAGCGATATCCTCGATCATCTCCTGCCAGAGATCGTAGTTGAGTTCATACATGTTCAGATGTCCTGGTGTGTATTCGATCTGGGATTCTTCAAAGCGGCATTGGCCTGAAATCCATTTCTACTTTTCTATTAGGAATCGATTATCGCGCAAAAGGCCATCAAAGCTAAAAGTTTAATAAAATATTATTAAAAAATTTGTCTCTCATATACGGCATCCTTTACCAAAATACTGCAATTGTCTCGCAGTTCCATAATTTAACCAATGGTTTTTTAAAGCTCTTGAATTCATTAAGGTATGAGTATGAATTGCTGCGAACATAAAATATCTGGGAGCAAGGAAAAAATCTGGCTGCCCCACTATTTTGAAGGGCGGGATCGAGGGCTCAAGCCCCATCCATATTGTACGGAGTGCGGTCTTGTCAAGAGCCTCTCCTCTGATAGGCTACACAGCGTTGGCTATTTCATGAATGTTATTGCAGAGATCGGCAAGCATCACAAAATCACTCAGGTGCAAACGAGGTTAATCGCCCTGGAGATGGAGAAGCAGTTGATAAGCGATGCATTCGGGATCGATCGGCACCAACAGGAGCTGTTGTTTATTGAGATAACCACCCGTATCCTCAATGTCTCCGCAAGGTCGGTAACTCAGCTTCTTTAAATAAAATTTCAAATCCACTTTTCCTTTAATGCCACCCATCCCACCCAAATAACGATCACCATATATGTTATCATCCAGGCATATCCTGCTCCCAGGATGCCGTATCGATTCACCATAACATAGCTCAATCCAAGGAGCAGAATGCACCTGAGGGCATTCAGCTTCACTATGCTCTCAACCCTCATCCTCACATTCTGAATGGGGATGAATAGGGAATAACAGGCTACGGGAAAGCTAGAGAGGGCGATGATCTTCAGAAGGCCAAATCCCTCCACGTACTCTCCCTTGAGAAGTCCAAGTAGCCGGTCGCCATAGAAGAAGAGCACCAGCACGGCGGGGAGCATTATCATCAGGCTTGCGCCTCCCGCGCGAAAGGCGCTCTTCTTGAGGCTATTTCCATGGCTCCCCTCTACAAAGAGGGAGGTTCCAAAGGAGCTGGGGATGATAAGCACCAGAGTGCCCAGAGCGAAGGCGATATAGTATTTTGCTGCTTCAGCTTCATCGAGCAGGCTCA
>DAIO01000141.1:0-6650 GCA_002498745.1 Methanosaeta sp. UBA533
TATCATCATAAAGGACCTTGCCTTCGATTCGAACGCTAGCCACTAGATCGTTCATCCGGTTCAGGCAGCGAATAAATGTCGACTTTCCGCAACCCGATGGGCCGATGAGGGCAGTTATCTGCTTTTCCGGTATTTTCAGGGAGATGTCCTTGAGTGCCTGCTTCTCCCCATACCAGAGGTTCAGGTTTTCCGAGACTATCTTAGAGGTCAAAGCATATCCCTTTTAGCGTTATCTGCATGTATACATCTCCAATTGAGGACTCGCTATATAGTTCTTCCTATATAGACTATATTTTAACTGAGCTAAATAACAATGATGATAGCAATCACGCGAATTCTTTATATAGAACTTTAAACTCGTACTAAGAAAAAGTCGGGGAGGACTAAGGTTTGGCAGGTTTGAGCGGAGTACCAGTAATCATATTGAAGGAAGGAAGCGAGCGAGAGAGCGGGAAGAATGCTCAGCACAGGAATATTCTAGCAGCAAAGGCAGTCGCAGAGGCTGTGCGGACTACTCTTGGGCCCAAGGGCATGGATAAGATGCTCATCGATAGCAGCGGTGATGCTACCATAACCAATGACGGAGCTACAATCCTCAGAGAGATGGATATAGAAAATCCCGTGGCCAAGATGATCGTAGAGGTGGCAAAAGCCCAGGATGATGAGATTGGGGACGGAACCACCACCGCAGTGATCATTGCCGGAAAGCTGCTGGAGAAGGCGGAGGCACTCTTGGATCAGGATGTCCACCCCACGGTTATTGTGCAGGGATACAAACAGGCGGCCGCCAGAGCACAGGAAGTATTGAAGAAGATGGCAATAGATGTCTCCGGAGACCAGGAGATGCTCCTGAAGATCGCCCGGACCTCTATCAGGGGAAAAGGCACTGAGATGGCCCTGGATAAGCTCTCTCAGATATCCGTGGACGCAGCGCGGGCCGTGGTGGGATTTGAGGGCAAGGACATTGAGGAGAATATCAAGATGGTCCGTATTCCTGGAGGCAGAATTGAGGAATCATCCATAAACTACGGCATTGTGCTGGAAAAGGAGAGAACCACTCCTCAGATGCCGAAATCAGTCAAAAATGCCAGGATTATGCTTCTTGAGGGCACCTTAGAGCTGAAAAAGCTGGGAACTGATGCCAAGATTACCATAACTGAGGCCAAGAATCTCTCCTCCTTCAAGGAGGGTGAGGAGAAGATCATCAAGGAACAAGTCGACGCTATTATCGCTACTGGAGCCAATGTGGTCTTCTGTGAGAAGGGAATTGGAGTGTTCGCCCAGGGCTATCTGGCTAATCGCGGAATCCTTGCTGCCCGTCGGGTTAAGAGAGAGGATTTGAAGATGCTGGCCCTGGCAACAGGGGCGAAGATGGTGGGCGATGTAATGCAGCTGCGGCCAGAGGATTTGGGATCTGCAGCCCTGGTAGAGGAGAGACGGGTGGGCAAGGAAAAGCAAATGATCTTCGTTGAAGGCTGCGAGAAGGCCAGAGCCATTTCAATCATCCTTCATGGGGTCTCGGACCAGCTCTTGGAGGAGATGGAAAGGGCTCTGGACGATTCGCTCAATGTGGTCTTGGATGTCATTCGGTCCGGAAAGATCGTCCCTGGTGGAGGGGCCCCGGAGATCCTGGTGGCTGAGAATCTAAGGCAGTATGCCTCCACTCTGGAAGGGCGGGAGCAGCTGGCCATCAGAGCCTTTGCAGATGCCGTAGAGGCCATTCCATTTACCCTGGCTGAGAACTCAGGATTCGATCCTGTGGATTCTCTTGCCGCTCTCAGAGCCAAACAGGGTGAGGGCAAGATCTATGGATTGGATATCGCATCCGGCAAGCCGGCGGATATGATGGCCCAGGGCGTGGTCGAGCCTCTAAAGGTGAAGACCCAGGCCATTAAATCTGCAGCGGAAGCTGCTACCATGGTCCTTCGGGTGGATGACGTCATCGCCGCCAGGAGGGAGGAGATGACGCCCAAACCCGGTCAGAGCCCTCATGACTACACCATGCCTCAGATGCCAATGCCTCATTATTGAGGGAACCAGGCGGCTTTGGCCTATCCTCCCTTTTAATCAAATGAACAACGATACTTCGGGTGGAGCAAATGGATGACCATACAGCAGTAAGCGCTCAGGATGAAGAGGAGGATGAAAGCTCCTTAACTGCCAGAATAGATGAGCTGGAAGGGAAGCTGGTGGAGATGCAGATCCTGTCTGAGGAGCGCCTCGATCAATTGATGCGCTGCCGTGCAGATCTCGACAATCTGATGAAGCGATCTGTTCGGGAGAAGGAGGATACAGTTAGATATGCATCAGAAAAGCTCGTCCAAAAGCTTCTCCCCGTGCTCGACAGCCTCGAGCAGGCGGCAAAGCATGACGAGGGCCAAAAGGTGCTCCATATGCAGCTTCTGGGAGTACTCTCCACTGAGGGTCTCGTTCCCATAGAAGCAGTTGGCAAGAAGTTCGATCCCTATCGGCATGAAGCCTTATTTCAGGTGAAAAAGGATGATATGGAAGAGGACATGGTGGCCGAAGAGATACAGAAAGGCTATCTCTTCAACTCTCGGGTCATTCGCTTCTCCAAGGTCGCTGTGAATAAGCCCCTGAAGGCAGAAGGCTGTAAATAGTGCGGGTTGAGATACAATTGGAAGGATATGATGATAGGTTTAAATATTTACAGAGTAGTAGCATTTACTAAGTTCAGGAGATGAAATCTTGTCAAAAATTATTGGTATTGATCTTGGAACCAGCAACTCGGCAGCAGCAGTTCTGATCGGTGGCCGGCCCACTATAATTCCCAGCGCAGAAGGGACAAGCGTCGGTGGCAAGGCTTTTCCATCTTATGTCGCCTTCACCAAAGATGGTCAGGTCCTGGTCGGCGAACCGGCAAAGAGGCAGTCTATAACCAACCCAGAGGGGACCGTCCAGGGAATAAAAAGAAAGATGGGAACGGACTACAAAGTCAGGGTTTTGGACAAGGAATACACCCCCGAGGATATCTCCGCCCAGATCCTGCGAAAGATCAAGACCGATGCTGAGACCTATCTGGCTGACAGCGTGGACAAAGCGGTGATCACCGTCCCCGCCTACTTCAATGACAACCAGAGGCAGGCGACCAAGGATGCTGGCACTATTGCCGGCCTGGAGGTCGTTCGCATAATCAATGAGCCTACCGCAGCCGCCCTCGCCTTCGGCCTGGATAAGGTGGGCGAGCATAAGATCATGGTCTTCGACCTGGGCGGAGGCACGCTGGATGTCACCATAATGGAGATCGGCGAAGGGGTATTCGAGGTCCTATCAACATCGGGCGACACCCAGCTGGGTGGTCGGGATATGGACGACCGTCTGACCAACTATGTGCTGGACAGGTTTAAGCAGGAATCTGGAGTTGATCTTCGCGGCGATTCCATGGCCATGCAGCGCCTGAGGGAAGCGGTGGAGGTGGCGAAGATAGAGCTGTCCAGCGTCCTGCAGACCAACCTCAATCTGCCCTATATCACCGCCGATGCCAGCGGCCCCAAGCATCTGAGCATGACCATAGCCCGCTCCAAACTGGAGGAGCTGGTGGGAGATGTGCTGGAGCGCTGCCGTGGTCCCATGATCCAGGCTCTGAAAGACTCTAAGCTGGAGAAGTCCGATATCGGCAAGATCATCATGGTTGGCGGGCCAACGAGGATGCCAATGGTCCAGGAGTTCGTTAAGAACTTCCTTGGAAAGGATATCGAGCGAGGAGTGGACCCCATGGAATGCGTGGCTATGGGGGCAGCGATTCAGGCGGGCGTCCTGGGTGGAGAGGTCAAGGATCTATTGCTATTAGATGTAACGCCTCTCTCATTGGGTATAGAGACACTGGGAAGCGTCACCACCAAGCTGATCGAGAGGAACACCACTATTCCCACCAGAAAGAGCCAGATATTCACCACCGCTGCCGATAACCAGACCAGCGTTGAGGTCAATGTCCTTCAGGGAGAGAGGCCCATGGCCAAGGATAACGTCTCACTGGGAAGGTTCACCCTGGTCGGCATTCCTCCGGCGCCCAGGGGCATACCTCAGATCGAGGTCACATTCGATATCGATGCCAATGGCATCATTCACGTCTCCGCCAAGGATCTGGCCACCAAGAAAGAGCAGAGGATCACCATCACCGCTCCCCATAAGCTGAGCCAGGAGGATATCGATGCCAAGATCAAGGATGCTGAGAGGTTTGCCGCCGACGACCTGAAGAGAAAAGAGGAGATAGAGGTCAAGAATGCTGCTGAATCTCTGATCTATGCCTCGGAGAAGATGCTCAAAGATGCAGGCGACATAGCCACAAGCGAGCAGAAGGAGAAGATCGAGAAGGCCGTCAGCGACCTTAAGAACGCCCAGACCGGCGGAGAGATCTCCGAGATCAAGGCCAAGACGGAAAGCCTGCAGAACGCAATCTATGAGCTGTCTGCTGCCATGTACCAGAAGGCGGCACAGGATCAGCAGGCCCAGCAGGAGCAGGCTGGCCAGGGCTCAGGCCCGGGGGCGGGTCAGGATTCCGCAGGGCAGGATCAGACGGTGGACGCAGATTACGAGGTAGTAAACGATAAGAAGTAAATTGGAGAATAACCTATAAAGAGTAAAATGCTGCTGGAAGACAGGGAAACCAGAAAAAGGAACTGATTGTACCATGCCGGATAAGAAGGACTACTATGAGGTGCTGGGGGTATCCAAGGATGCCAGCGAGAAGGATATCAAGACCGCCTACCGCAAGCTCGCCATGAAACACCACCCCGACCGGTCAGACGATCCCGGGGCGGAGGAGATGTTCAAGGAGCTTTCTGAGGCTTATGCGGTCCTGTCCGATCCGGATAAGCGGCAGAAGTACGACCAGTTCGGCCATGCAGGAATCAACAGTCAGTACTCGCAAGAGGACCTGTTCCGCGGAGTGAACTTCGAGGATCTCCTTCGGGGCTTTGGCGCGGGCGGAGAGAGCATCTTCGATATGTTCTTTGGCGGAGGGGGAGGACGGCGGGGGCCGGCCAGGGGACGGGATCTGCGCTATGATATCGACCTGACCCTGGAGCAGGCTTCACGCGGCCTGGAGACGACTATAGAGGTTCCGCGGACGGAAAACTGCCCCAAGTGCCAGGGCAGCGGGGCTAAGGCCGGCACAAGTCCCGTGACCTGCAGCACCTGTCGGGGCTCGGGCCAGGTAACCCGGGCCCAAAACACCCCTTTCGGCCAGATGGTCACCTCCTCCACCTGCCCCAAGTGCGGCGGCCGGGGAGAGCTCATCACCAGCCCCTGCGAGGACTGCAGCGGCACGGGACGGGCAAGAAAGGCCCGCAAGATCAATATCAAGATCCCGGCGGGCGTGGAGGATGGCCAGCACCTCAAGCTCCGTGGCCAGGGGGATTCTGCCGGCCCCAAGGGCGTCTCCGGCGATCTTTATGTGGTCATAAATATCCAGCCTCACAGACTCTTCCAGCGGTTAGATAGCGATCTGATCATGGAGACTCCCATCAGCTTCACTCAGGCTGCCCTGGGAGCGGATCTGGAGGTTCCCACCCTGAACGGTCGGGCCAGGATCAAGGTGCCTGCAGGAACTCAGACCGGAACGGTCTTCCGCTTGAGAGGAAAAGGCATGCCCAGGCTGCATGGCACCGGCTCAGGCGATCTGCATGTACGGGTCAAGATCAACACACCTGCCTCTCTCACCTCCAGGCAAAGGCAGCTATTGGAGGAGCTGGCAGAGGAGTTCGGCGAGGCGAAGCGATCTTCCACTGAGAAGGAGAAGGAGAAAAGCCTCATCGATAAGATCGTGGACGAGGTTAAGAGCGCGGTGCAGTGAAAAGGGGGATTTTGTGCTCTCCCTCGCTATCATGTATGATGCAGCAGTTGCCCTCTTTGCACCCGCCCCGCTGGAAGTCCTGGTATTTTTTTGTGAGCGCTATTGCCTCCTCGATCTCAGTGATATGGCGAAAGATGAGCTGCCCGGCGATCTCTTGGGCCGCATCCTCATTTATTCTCATCCCCAGGCCGGGGCATTCCGAGCAGCGTAGCTCGCCCTCCACCAGGTAGAATGGATAGGTGCGGCAGAGAAGGGGGCGCTGGCCATAGATAGTGCATTGCCCCTCTTCATAAAACCGGCAGCGCAAATCCTCCTTTTTGAGCCTCCACTCCAGGGTATGGAAGTTGCCGTTGCTGTCCCATTCGCCTTCTTCCGGCGGCTGGGCTACCTCCAGCCAATCCAGCTCCCTCTTCGCCATGATTCGCCTTACCTCAAAGGGAAAGACAACCACGCTGTTATCATCGCCCCGGCAGCATTGGCCGCAGCCCAGGCACTGAAATCCGATCCTCTCGATCTGGCCGGCCAGGGACTGGGCCGAGAGGCGCCTAGCTGCGGCGTATGATTGCTCAAGATCTGCTAACAAAAGATTCTTATCGGGCATGAAGATCACACATCCATATTGGACGTCCCGTCACTTAAGAAACGGTTCTGGGCGTGCAGTCATCCCCCCGGAACTCCGTCGGAATCATCTTTTGCATATGTTTATAAAATTATCCAGAAGCTCTTCACCATGCTCAGTGTGCACCACCTCTGGATGCCACTGCACTCCATACAGAGGCCTATTGCGATGCTTCATGGCCTCGATATCACAGATCCTGGAGGTGGCGAGCCTCTG
>DAIO01000162.1:0-4924 GCA_002498745.1 Methanosaeta sp. UBA533
CTGAGGGTATCCAGGATCTCGCAGATATGGATGGGATAGCCCTGCTCCTGGGGATCGCGGCCCTGAGGAGTGGTGGCTGTGACCTCGCCTATCAGAGTGGTGGGAGCCATCTGGCCGCCGGTCATGCCGTAGACGGTGTTGTTGACGAAGAAGACCGCCAGCTTCTCCCCCCGGTTGGCCGCCTGGATGGTCTCGTTCAGGCCGATGGAGGCCAGATCTCCGTCCCCCTGATAGGAGATGACTATGGCATCATCCTCTGCCCGGGAGATGCCTGTGGCTATGGCTGGAGCCCTGCCGTGAGCGGCCTGCACGTGTCCCGAATCCAGATAATAGTAAGCGAATACAGCGCAGCCCACTGGACTGATTACAACGCACCGGTCCTGAATTCCCAGGTCGGCCATGGCCTCGCCGATCAACTTATGCAGTATGCCATGCCCGCAGCCCGGACAGTAATGAGTTGCGGTAGGAGCAGACCCACCCTTGCGCGGGAAGACGTCGTACATTCCCGGATGCCCGCCAAACAGCTTCTCTTTTGCCGCCATTTATGCCACCTCCCTGATTTTTTCCATGATCTCGTCGATGTTGATCAGATTTCCTCCGTAACGGCAGACAAGCTCCACCGGCCGGCAACCGCTGGCAAGGCGAATATCGTCTCGCATCTGGCCGTTGCTCATTTCCACCGATATGAACTTGCAGCCCCTATCGGCAAGCTTGGCGATCTCCCCCATGGGGAATGGATAGAGGGTTATGGGCCGGAAGAGCCCCGCCCGGATTCCCTCCTTCCGGGCTCTGTCCACTGCCGATCGGGCGATCCGGCTGCTGATGCCGTAGGAGACTAAGACCACATCCGCATCCTCCAGCCGGTATCCGTCCCACAAAACCTCGTTCTCCTCCACCTGGCGGTACTTCTCCTGCAGCATCAGGTTATGCTTCTCCAGGTCGCCGAAGTCCAAAGAGATGGATGTAACCAGATTTCCTCTGGTTTCCGCCTTGCCTGCCACCGCCCAGGTGGTATCAATGGTATGCTCTATTGCCTCCTGGGGAAACTGGAGGGGCTCGACCATATGCCCCAGAACTCCGTCCGCCAGGATGACCACCGGATTTCTGTACTTGAAAGCCAGGTCGAAGCCCTTGCGAATGAAGTCGCACATCTCCTGCACGCTGGCCGGAGCGAGGACAATGTTGTGGTAGCAACCATGGCCTCCTCCCTTGCAGGCCTGATTGTAGTCGGACTGCTCTGGACCGATGTTGCCCAGGCCCGGCCCCGCCCGGCAGATGTCCACGATAACGCAGGGCAGCTGCGCTCCAGCGATATAGGTTATTCCCTCCTGCTTCAGGCTCATTCCCGGACCGGAGCTGGCGGCCAGCACCCGGTGGCCGGCAGTCGCAGCCCCATAGACCATGTTGATCGCTGCTTCCTCCGATTCCGCCTGGACGAACTTGCGGCCCACCAGGGGGAAGAACTTGGAGGCTTCCTGCAATATCTCGCTGGCCGGAGTTATGGGGTAGCCGAAGAAGCAGTCGCATCCTGCATAGAGCGCTCCCACGATCACAGCACTGTTCCCCGCCATTAATTCAGATGCCATTTTCAGCTCTCCTGCGCAGACTTATCTTTCTGAGGCACGTGTACCTCAATTGCCAGCGGCTCGGGACAGGTGTAGTAGCAGGCTGCGCAGCCTATGCATCCGTCTCCTGAGTATAGCACATAGTTGTAGCCGCGGACGTTCAGCTCAGTGCCCATCTTCAGCACTCCTGCCGGACAGGCCTCAACACACCTCTCGCATGCTTTGCATTCCAGGGAATTGATCACCGGATAGGGCTTGTCCTTATCCCGGATCTCCACCCTCCTGATCTTGCCGCTGATGGTCTTTGGAAGCTCATCCACGAACTCAACTATTCGGGGGTACTTGTAGGGCGCTGTCACCTTTTTCACATGGTCTTGCAGCTCGCGTTTCAGCTCCTCGGAGGGGCTGAATCCCTGGGTGAGGACTACAGTGGCTTTGACCACCTGACCGCGGATGGGGTCGGGCACTCCGGTGATTGCCACCTCCAGGACGGCGGGATGGGACATGAGAGCCGACTCGACCTCAAAGGGCCCCACCCGATAGCCGGAGCTCTTGATCATATCGTCCGTCCGGCCGATGAACCAGAAGTATCCATCCTCGTCCCGCCAGGCTGTATCTCCTGTATGATAATAGTCATCGTGCCAGGTGTTCTGGGTCTTGTCCGGGTCCATGTGGTAGTCGGTGAAAAGGCCCACTGGCTTTCCTTTATCCGTCCTGATCACAATCTCCCCTTCCTCGCCCACCTCGCAGATCTTGTCGTTCTTTCCCACCAGGAGGATATCGTATCCTGCTGCTGGCTTTCCCATGGATCCTGGTTTGGCGTCCATCCAGGGATAGTTGGAGATGCAGACCACTGTCTCCGTCTGGCCGTATCCCTCCATCAGCCGCAGGCCGGTGGTCTCAAGGAAGCTCTCATATACCGAAGGGTTGAGGGGCTCGCCTGCTGTGACTGCATACTTGAGGCGGGAGAAGTCGTAGCGAGACATATCGCTCTTGATCATGAACCTGAAGATGGTGGGCGGGGCGCAGAAGGTGGTCACGCCGTATTTGCCCATCTCGTCCATCATTCTTCCGGCATCGAAGCGGTCGTAATCATAGACGAAGACGGCCGATCCGGCCAGCCATTGGCCGAATATCTTGCCCCAGGCGCATTTGGCCCAGCCGGTATCGGCAACTGTGTAATGCAATCCGTCATCCTCCACGTTCTGCCAGAACTTGGCGGTGAGGATATGTCCCAGGGGATAGGTCTGATCGTGCTTGACCAGCTTCGGATAGCCGGTGGTGCCGGAGGTGAAGTATGCCAGAAGTATATCATCGTTTTTAGTCGCCTGATTTCCTGTGGGCCGAACGAAGGTTTCACTTGCCCGTTCCAGCTCCAGATCGAAATTGATCCAGCCCTCTCGATTCAGATCTCGGCTTCCCACCAGGGCTTTGACCAGGGGAACGTCTCCCGCCTCTCTGTGGGCGGCATCGAACTCTGCAGGAACGCCGTTCTCACCGATGCAGACGATCAGCTTCAGATCTGCTTTTTTGATGCGATAGAGAAAGTCTTTGGCTTTCAGCATATGGGTGGAAGGGATGGAGATTGCGCCGAGCTTGTTCAAGCCCACCATGCACACCCAGAACTCCCAGCGGCTCTTGAGGGTGAGCATTGCTGTATCGCCTTTCTTTATCCCAAAGCCCTGAAAGAGGTTGGCGGCTTTGTCGCTTAATTTCTTCAGCTCTTTGAAGCTGATGGTCTTCGCCTCGCCGTGATCGTTACACCAGACGAGTGCACATTTATCAGGACATTCAGCGGCATAAACATCGACGACGTCATAAGCGAAATTGAAGTTCTCTGGGACGAGGATCTTCAGGTTCTCTCTGAAGTCATCGTATGATTTGAAATCCAATCGCGAGACATACCTAGGCAATAAAGATGTCATTTTTAATCCTCTGTAACGGGTTTACATGACCACGGCCAAAAGCTTCACTGGCCTATCACTTAAAGCTTCCATGACATGGTCATATGTTGAATCAAAGAATATCGAGTCCCCTTCATTGAGAATGACCTCGTTCTCATTGATGGTGATCTTTAGTGCGCCCTCAAGAACATACTCGAACTCCTGGCCTGGGTGGCTGTATAGCGAGTGAACCGGATGTGATTGGCTCTCTTTCTTGGGATCGATGGTGACGATGAAAGGCTCAGCCTTCTTATTGGCGAACTTTCGGGCCAGGCTTTGATAATGATACTGCTTTCTGCGCTCCACCTCCACACCCTCGCCCTTGCGGGTTATGGCGAAGATGCTCATCTTGGACTCCTCGCCGGTTAGGAGCAGGCCTGTATCCACGTTCAGCCGTCGCGCAATGCCTATGAGAATGCTGGCCGGGATGTCCAGCATACCGTCCTCATAGCAGTTGTACGTGTCAACTGCCACATTCAGGTGCTCTGCCATCTCTTCGGGCGATACTCGGTTCAGCTCTCTCAGCTCACGAAGTCGCGTTCCTATCTCCTCAAGCGTCTCTTTCATGCACATTCCTCGGCGCATCCCAACTTCATGGTCCAGAGCAGTAGATCCAGGCCACAGGTAATGCAGGGTTGAGACTGCCATACATTTATATTTGAATCTATCTCTGGAAATCGGCTCAATTCGGGCCGATCCATATCGGATGATGGATAGGGATGGTATAGTGCCTTAATTATCAATTATGCTCAATTGAGCCTCGATTGTGCCTGAAGTACATAATAATCCCTCAATCGTTCACTCTAAAATTAAGGACTGAGGAAGGCTTGGAGATAAAACGGCAACCTGACTGACCAGGCAATCCTTTTGCCAGGAAATGGTGTGCTACACACGCGAAAAACGAATACTATGGGCCATTACGGCCTTTTAACTATTATAGTTATCGTGAGCGATTGCCAGGAGGCTCCTGGCAGCTGCAGATGGCCATATATTCGACCTGTTGTGGGCCCTGTATCTCATCTTTTCAAGAGGTCCAGTCGTCTTCATCAAGCCAGCTCTCTGATCTTCTCTTTGAACTGACCGTTGCTGCGACCCTCTGTTTGCCGGCATAAGCCATGGCTGCGGATCGAGCGCGACTGCTCCCGCGCATGAGTTGATAAGCTATCTCCGGATCGATGTCATATTTGTCCCGGTAGGCTTGGTAGGAGAGATGCTCGCCAAAGCCGGAGATGTAGAGGGGCTCGCCTACTACGGGAGTTATCTTCCCCGCAGGCAGGATCCATTCAAAGCCCTCAGGGAGGGTGCATTCCAGCCAATCATCGCCATCGTCCATAGCTTCATCAGAGACCTCGTTTACTACTCCGCAGTTTTTGCAGATGATCTTTTTCATATTCCTCACCTTCAATGAGAGTATTC
>DAIO01000209.1:0-6411 GCA_002498745.1 Methanosaeta sp. UBA533
TATTATGCTAATGCTGATTGGCGGATGCGCTGGAGCAACCGCAGGCGGCATTAAAGTTCTTCGGGTGCTCTTGATAAAGAAGTATGCTCGCCGAGAGTTGATGAAGATGCTCCATCCAAAGGCAGTTATTCCCATAAAGCTCAATGATATTTCAGTTTCTGAGGGGGTATTGATATCTGTTTTGTTCTTCACGATAATATATCTGATTATCTTTTTTGCCTGCTCCCTGTTATTGACGATAACTGAATCTGGAAATCAAAATTTCGATCTTTTATCTGCAATATCGGCTGTGGCCACCTGCATGGCCAGCGTAGGGCCAGGGCTTGGTGTAGTAGCTTCAGATTTTTCCCAAGTCACTCCTGTGGGAAAAATGATTGCGATCTTCTGTATGTACATCGGGAGAATGGAAATCCTGCCGGTGATGCTCTTATTCATCCCGAACCTGTGGAAAGACTAGAAATGGAAATTTGAATTCTCCAAAACCCTTTTCTCCTATGCAGGAGGCTTATCAAATATCTGGCTGGTTATTGTTCGATCTGCCAGGCCGGAGATCAGGTCATACAATATATCCATGGGCGGCTCATCGGAATAGACTGCTTTCCCTGTCAGGGGATCGATATAGGAATATGCCGTCCTTCCCGTTTTATCATCCTGATAGCTGTAATAGGTGAATATAGGATGCTGGGTGTCTGGATTCAGGTAGGTGTAGGTCTTCTTGCCGGTGAATGGATCCATATATTCCAACAAAGGCAATCCGGTATCTGGATCGGTATAAGCATCATCCAGCCATTCGCTGAGGTTCAGCTTGCCCTGAATATAGTTGGGATCGGCAATCAATTTGCCTTCCTCTATCCTGCTCCCTCGGGGGACGCCTCCCCAGTTCCATAGATTGCTGCTGTTGTTCTCGACTTTGCTAACGCTGCTTTCCTGAACTGGCTGAGGATTCTCGGCCTTGAAGCTCTCAATCCAGTCCCTGGCAAATTCGCCGCTCACGCTCTGGAATTCAGGTGCATTCTGGGAGCTGCAAGTGACTGCAAGGAAAAACAGCAGTGAAGTGATCAATATTGCCGCTACAGCAGGGATATTTTTCATTTCAATCCATCCTATCCTATTCGATCTTCCTGGCGGCAACCTCAATCGCCCGGACGACGCTCTCTTGCGGTATTATGGTAGCCACAGGAATGGTGAGCAGCTTTTCCACCGTAGGGCTGACGATGGGAGCGCAGACCAGAGCCGAGGCTCCATCCCTCTCCGCCCTCACCGCGGCAATTATGGCCTCCTCGATGTTGGTTGCCGAATACTCTCTCAATGTCAGCAATCGGTCTCCTATCTTCATCTTCTTCTCGCTGATCTTGTCCAGGACCGGCCGGGCGGCGATGATGGCGATGAAGTCCCCTCCCGAGCCCTCCAGCTGGCGGATGGTCTTCACAATCTGGCGCAAAGTGGTGATATTCGGCTCCCGGTGGCCGGAAAGGATCTTATAAAGAGTGCTCTGGGGTATCTCAGAGATCCGGGAGAACTCACGCGCAGAGAGCCCCAGCTCCCCGATAACCTCTTTTAAGGTGTCACGCAGGCTCTCATCCGATTGGAAGGCAGCTCTCATCACCCTTTCCACATTTGGCATACTATTGGGCATGCAACAGCTAATATTTGTACTTTTGGGATATAACCTAAACGTGCCTGCAAGATATGATTCTTGTACAAAAAGGATAAAATATGGTCACAAATAGAAAATGTTATATTCCCTTTGGTGAAGGTATCTCTCATGGGAGAATATCTGCTCAGATGCGTGAGCGATGGATCGGTTCAGCCTCCATATTCCCTGAGCTGCCCTCATGACAGCTCGCTGTTGCGGGCGGAGTACAAATCCAGGCAGCTGGAGATAAAGGACCTTCCCGGTATCTGGCGGTTCATTGACTGGCTTCCTGTCAAGGGGATCATAGAGAAAGCAACCGGAAGGTCGGTGACCTACAAAAGCCAGGGGCTGGCAAGGGAGCTGGATCTGGAGAACCTTTATATCAGCTTCAATGGCTACTGGCCGGAGAAGGATGCAAATTTGCCCACCTGCAGCTTCAAGGACCTGGAAGCTGCGCCAACCATGCAGATGCTCTTGGATAAGGGGGAAAGGTCATCACTGGTGGTGGCCTCAGCAGGAAACACCGCCCGTGCATTTGCCCATATAGCATCTTTGACTGGCCAGGAGCTGGTCTTATTTGTTCCGGAAAAAGCCCTGGAAAGAATGTGGACGATTGTACCACCAGGCAGAATAACCCTGATCGCAGTCAAAGGCGATTACCTCGATGCCATTCAGATGGCAGAGAAGGTGCAATCCCGAAAGGGTTTTACCCCCGAGGGAGGGGCGAGGAATATCGCCCGCCGGGATGGAATGGGAACGGTGATGCTGGATGCAGCGGTAACAATTGGACGCACGCCCGATCACTATTTTCAGGCGGTGGGAAGCGGCACTGGAGGCATATCCGCCTGGGAGGCCAGCCTGCGGCTGAAAAACGATGGCCGGTTCCACCCGGAACTTCCTTTGCCCAGGCTGCATCTGGCCCAGAATATACCCAATGCCCCCATCTACTATGCCTGGAAAGCTCTGGAGCCCGAGCCGTACCAGGAGGAGATGTTCGATGATGTCCTGTTCAATCGCAAGCCGCCATTGGACATGCCCGGCGGAGTCAGAGACGCCCTGAAGGCCACGAAGGGCATGGTTTACGGAATCACAGACAAAGAGGCCAGCGAAGCCAGGGACCTATTCGAGCAGTCTGAGGAGATAGATATTCTCAATGCCCCTGCCGTTGCTGTGGCAGCGCTGCAAAAGGCGATAGAAGCGAAGAGCGTCTCCTCAAAGGATGTCATACTTCTCAATATAACCGGCGGCGGCATGGCAAGGATGAAAGAGGATCATTCCCGCCATATGCTGCTGCCGGATGTTGCAGTCTCCTCTTGGGAGGATGCAGCCCTATTTCTGGAGGAAGGATCGTGAGCCAGACTATTAGCGATACAATGAGCCGGAAAAGGATAGCTGATATAGCTGATCAGCCGATGGGCGCTGCAATGAACCAGGCAGCGGTCCGCAATGAGACCAACAGTCAGCCCTTGACGCTCACCGTTCAGGGTGGAGTGGACAAGTGCGGCCACCAGGATCTTGTCCATGAGATAGAGATCTCCCGGGGAGAGATAATAGGAATCGTGGGGCCCACGGGCTCAGGCAAGAGCACTCTTATCTCCGATATAGAGCAGTTTGCCCTGGGAGATACTCCCACTGGGCGCAGCATTCTGATCAATGGCCAGGTGCCGAAAAACGAGCAGCGTTATGACCCGAGAAAGAAGCTGGTCGCCCAGCTCTCCCAGAATATGCATTTCCTGGCGGACATGCAGGTGGGAGAGTTCCTGCGGATGCATGCCAAGTCTCGGGGCAAAGATCCAAATCAGGCGGACAAAGTCATTGAGCTGGCCAATACCCTGACCGGCGAGCCTATAAGCCCCGAGTTTCAGCTCACAATCCTCAGCGGCGGCCAATCCCGTGCCCTGATGGTGGCGGACATTGCTGTTATCAGCGACTCGCCAATCGTATTGATAGACGAGATCGAGAACGCGGGAATAAAAAAGCAGGAGGCATTGCGCCTCCTATCCGGCGAGGGAAAGATAGTGGTGGTAGTAACTCACGATCCCATGCTGGCCCTGATGGCTACCCGCAGGATTGTGATGAAAAACGGCGGCATGACCAAGGTCATCAGCACCAATGATGAGGAGCAGAGGATCTTCAAGGATATCGAGAGGGTGGACGGCTGGCTCACCGGCCTGCGTGAGACCATCCGTCAGGGCGAGGTAGTAGCTTGAAGATGGTGGTGGTGGCGGGGACGCCGGGCTCGGGCAAGACGTCGGTTCTCATGCATGCGGTAAAGGATCTGATCAGGGCAGGGGCTGCTCCTGCTCTGGTGAAGATCGACTGCATGTGGACCGAGGACGACCTCCGCTTCAAAAGGCTCGGCCTGCCCGTAGCCGTCGGCCTGTCAAAGGATATGTGTCCCGATCACTATGCCATCTACAATGTGGATGAGATGCTCGGCTGGGCAAAGGGGCAGGGGGCGGGAATCCTGCTAAACGAGACTGCCGGCCTGTGCCTGCGCTGCGCTCCTTATCCGGATCAAGCTCTGGCCATCTGCGTGATCGATGTCACTACCGGCCCCAACAGTCCGCTGAAGGTGGGGCCGCTCCTCACCACCGCCGATGCTGCGGTCATGACCAAAGGAGACCTCGTCTCCCAGGCGGAGAGGGAGGTCTTCAGAGAGCGCATCCTGGAGGCTAATCCCGGTTGCCGGATCATCGAGGCCAACGGCCTGACCGGCAAAGGGTCTGCAGAGATCGCCGAATTGATCTTGGGCTGGCCGGAGATCTCCGGGGAGATGACCTTGCGGCACAATCCTCCTTTAGCCATCTGCACATTATGCACGGGCGAGTTGCGCGTCTCCAAGAATTACCACAGGGGAATGCTCCGCCATCTGGATGGTTTCATGGAGTACACGGGCGAATGATGAGGTTGATGAGATTTGGAGGATCGTGAAGCGGATTGAGAAGCTCCTGCCGGGGTACAACTGCGGGGAGTGCGGATTTTCCAGTTGCCGGGAGTTTGCCGGAAAGCTGGTGGATGTGGCAGGCCTTGCGAGGTGTCCCATCCTCAAGCAGGAGAGGTTCAGTGGCAGGGCGGAGAAGATTGCAGGCCTCCTCGGCTCTTTGGAGAGGACAGAAGAGATCGTAGGCGTTTTGGATGGTCTTATGGCTGACTTCTCCCTCTCACCCCTTCCAGGGGAGCCATCCTGCCGGGAGGACCTGCATCCCTTCAATCCCGATGCCCGGCTTGAGGAGGGCGACATCTTCCGCTACCGGCCGCTGGGCTGTCCCATCACTCATTTTGCTAGAGTGCTTAAATCCAGCCAGGGCGTCGTTACCGTCCATCTGATCGGGCCGGTTCATCTGCTCCAGGGATTGCCTGCGCCCGAGGACATTGGCATATGCATGGTTCTGGCCTTCGAGGGCACTGTCTGCCGGGGCAGGAGGCCGGAGGTGGGGGAGACGGTGCGATTTCTGCCCGAGCACTGCATGATGCAGAAGGTGCATAGCGGAGTGGTGGTGCACTCCGAAGGGATGCGGTTGAGGATCGAGGGGATCGATTTGAAGGTGTGGTAGATAGAGGGCCTCCCGCGAAGAAGCTTAAGAAATAGAGTCGATGCAACTCGACCAAATAATGATTCTTTACATAGCTTCTAATCCGGCTGCAATAATAGTGAAGGACGGCCTTAATTTTTAGCTCGAACTGAATGTGGGTTTATACGGCAAATCAACTCCCAACATGGCAAAATAGTTATATATCTAATCAGTACCATAATTATTAATGGTGATATGATGGGCGGCTTGAGCCAAAAATACTACAGAAATTGTTTTTTATTTTTAATATTCATATTTTCAACGATAGTGTTTTGTGAAGCTATAGATGACCGCATCTGCGATGACGATGAGAACTCTCGCTCTGGGGCCGTGGATTTCGGCACGAATTGCATGCGAGGACCAGTAGCAAGTATGACCCACCCAATAACCCAGAATTTCATTATGAAAATAGGCGCTACTATAGAGCAGAAGAATGCAAGAGATGTATACATCAAAGGCTTCGGAAATATGACACTATTGTTTCAGCCAACATCTAATCCAGATAAGCTTAATGTTAAACTTACAGATATACGTCTAGAGATCTATCCTTTTAATCTACCATTACCACCAGGTAGTCCACAGAAGATTATTAGATCTAATCGAATTGCATTGGATGGAAGTAACTTCGATATTAAGGCTTTCAATGGCACTTTAGATCGGAGAACAAAGAAGGTGGCCTTAAAATTTGTCATCATTCTGGATCCTAATAAGATCCCAGAAATGAAGGCACTTGGAATTAGAGAACCTTTAAAGACGATAGCCATTGAGGAAGGCACCATGGATATCGAAAAAGGTCTTATTGCTACTTATTCAGAGCCATTTAATCTGGGCTCCGGTCCCCAATGCATAACCGTGTCAGGAGATCAATTCAGTAGCTGTAAACCCGCCTTTTCAGATTGCTCTTCAGATCCTCTCAGTTGCTGTTCCGGAAGTTGCGTTTTTGGCATATGTGATTGTATAGAGGTTGGAGAAAGAATACCATCTGGATCTTCTGAGGATGTCTGTTGCTCAGGAGATGCAAAGGCGAATTTATGCTGCGCTAAAGATGGAATGGAGACTGATGAATCATATAATTGCTGCGAAGGTCTTACTTATTCAAGAAGATCTGGGCGTTGTCTCACTCCAATCGATGCATGTATAGAAGATGGCTGCCAATGGACAAGATCATCTTGCTCTTGTGAAGAAAGAGATTGTTTACGG
>DAIO01000060.1:0-17755 GCA_002498745.1 Methanosaeta sp. UBA533
TAATCGGCGAGCATCACCTCCAGCTCCACCATCTCATCATAAGCATCGGCATTATGCATGACAGGAACCAGATGGTCGATGATGCAGCAGTAGCTCCTCCTCTTGGCTTGAGTCCCCTCGCCGGGGTTGTTTATGATATAGGGATAGATGTTGGGCAGATCTGATATTGCGATGTCTGGGAAGCACGAATCCGAAAGCCCAACCGACTTTCCCGGAAGCCATTCCAGAGAGCCATGCTTTCCGATGTGCATCACGAGATCGGCCCGGAAGACATCTCTAATCCAGCGATAGTAGGCATAATAGTGGTGAGGAATGGGATGATCGGGGCTGTGGTAGATGGCGGCCGGGTCCTCCAGAAAGCCGCGCGGGGGCTGAAGGCCGATGAAGATATTGCCGTTGATGACCCCCGGAATTATCAGGTTTTTCTTATGAACAAAAAGCTTTCCCGGTGCCTCTCCCCAGGCGGAGGTCATCTTCTCCTGCACCCCCGGGGGTAGCTGCTCGAACCAGGCTTTGTAATCCTCCTTAGGAACGGAGTCTATTGCCCTCTTCGCCAGCTCTTCCGGACTCCTCCAGCGCCGGTCGAGGGTAAGCCTGCTCTTCACATCCTCGATCAGGGCCAGGCCATTCTCGGGCATTCTCTCGATCGTATATCCCGCATCATCCATGGCCTTCATGATGTTCAAGACCGATACGGGCGAGTCCAGGCCGAATGCTGTGCCTATGCGGTCGTCCCGGGGAGGGTAGTTGTGGAAGATGATTGCCACCTTCTTTTGGGAATTGGGAATATGCCGGAGCTTTGCCCAGTTAAGGCTCAGGCGCACGATCTTGTTCGCGCGCTCGGGAAGCGGCTCGAACCGGATGACCCTCGCCCCGGTCAGAGGATCCATGTCCGTTCTCTCCCTGGCCGCTACAGGGACGGTGATCAGCATTCCGTCGAACTCAGGCATGGCGATTCCCATGGAGATGTCCATGGGGCTGCAGCCCTGCAATGACTCATTCCAGTCAGCAAGAGTGTTGTAGGTCACAATGGCCTTAAGCACTGGCACATTCAGCCTCTTTATGAACCACTCCTCGGACCTGGCGACCTCCTGCCCCTCGCCGGTGTCCGATCCTTCCCAGGGCTTGATGGAGAGCGAGAACATGAGGGTGCTGATCAAGACGTCTATTATCGGCCGGCCGTCCTTCATGAAGAGGTTTTCCACCACCCACTCTGCTCCCTTCGTCCCCCGCTCGACGTCCTTTGCGGCATGAAGGAAGACGGGAATGACATTTGCGCCTTGCCCCTCGATCTCCTCAATCAGCCTGTCGATGAAGACAGTGTTCCCCGCCTGCCAGAGGCTCTGGTAAAACCACAGGCCCACAGTCGGCCTGCCAGCAACGCACTTGCTCTGCAGATACTCCTGGGGCGTTGGTACGTGGTCGAAATCCGGATGATAGATGCCTTCCCAGATGGGCCTTAAGGGCTCGGAGAATTCATAATTCGATCCTATGAAATAGTTGGCCAGGTATAGGATGAGGCTATAGAAGTTCTCCCGTCCACCATAATCAAGATACTGAGATACGTTCCTGTAGATGGCATCGTCTACTGTTGACAGCTTCATTAGCTCAATCTCAGGCTCATTTGAAG
Source organism: Methanosaeta sp. UBA533 (assembly GCA_002498745.1). GTDB lineage: Archaea > Halobacteriota > Methanosarcinia > Methanotrichales > Methanotrichaceae > Methanothrix. Next base: position 1,631 of record DAIO01000060.1, read on the forward strand.
CAGACTGCGCATAGATTGAGACACTGCTATCTTGAAGCCTTTGGACCAATTCGTCAAAGGAGGAAAGGCTCTTCTTCCCGCCGTGCAGATTGAAGATGGCTAGATGGCAGCTTCTGGCAAAATGCTCGAACCGCTCCCGTTGATCGGCGTCTTTTAAGTCTTCCCCGGATCTGATGGCCACCTCCGCTATCTCTCCATAATGGCGTATTAGCTCTTTTAAGGCAGATATGAGAGGGAAGACGTCGCTTGCTTCCTGCGTGGTTATATAGGCAATCTTGATCTTCTTCGTAATAATCCTTCCATAACGAAACATTTTTTTAGTTAGAGCTAGTTGAATTGATTAAATAAAGCTTTCGAGAGACATCAAATAATTCAGCGAGAATGACTCAAATGACTCCAAATTGCAGTAAAATGCCCTGTGAAGAGCTGAAGGTTGCCCTCATTCACGCATCTATTTCCTGGAAGGAGAAAGATAGAAATATTGCCAGATTATTGGCCTTAAACAGAGATGCTGCCCAAAATGGCGCCCGTCTCATCGTGAATACGGAGCTTGCCACTACCGGCTATGCCTTTCTAAGCAGAAGGGAGATCGCTCCTCTCGCAGAGAGCATTCCCGGGCCGACCACTGAGGCCTTCGGCCGGATTGCGAATGAGTTCGGCTGCTATATCTGCATTGGCCTGGCTGAACACGACATGAGAACGGGCATATTCTACAATTCAGCGGCCTTGCTGGGGCCAACCGAAGGTGTGGCGGCCAGATACCGCAAATTGTCTCCCGCTTTTCGGGAGAATCTATGGGCCGCTAAGGGCAACCTCCCAGTTCCCGTGGTCCAGACCGAATTTGGCGCGCTCGCTATGGTGATCTGCGCCGACTCATACTCCTATAGACCGGCGAGGATTGCTGCCCTGCAGGGAGCCAGGGTCCTGCTGGTTCCGGCTAACTGGCCTCCTGAACACCACAATCCTGAAAGATTCTGGCGGGCCAGATCCCTGGAAAACGGCATTTACGTCCTGGCATGCAACCGAACGGGAATGGACAAGACGATGGACTGTAATGGTGCACAATCCTTCATAGTAAATCCTCAGGGAGAGACGGTAGCTCAGATGAGCTCTCCTGATGATACCATCATCTACGGCTCTTTGCCGCTAAATGGCGTCATGACGCAAAATGCTTTGAGCGGGAGAAGGCCTCAGTGCTATGGAAACATAACCCTGGATCCATACTCTCACATCAGCATCGATTTCCTTCTCGGTTTGCCGCAAGCCGCCGATTTTACAGCCGCGACACTGCAGTCCTGCTCTGAGCCCCGGAATGTAGTAGAAAATGCAAAAAGGGCGATTAGGCTCATAGATGATGCCCTGGCCAAGGCTGCCAGGGAGAAGGGAACGACGATCAACCTGGTCGTTCTGCCGGAACTCTCCACCTCGGGGGCGATCTTCGGTGCAGAGGTGGCAGAGATCTGCTCGGAGGAGATACCAGGCAAAGTCACCGATCTATTTTCCCAAAAGGCACGTGAAAGAGATCTCTTCATCGTTCTGGGCATGGCTGAGAGGGATGAATTGGGATTCTACAACAGCTCCGTCCTGATCGGTCCCGATGGGATTATGGGCAAGTACAGGGCGGTCCATCTCTCTTGGCGCGATAGGAACTGGGCCTCCCCCGGCGACGACGGTTTTGCAGCATATGATCTCCCCTTTGCCAGGATAGGAATGCTCATAGGCCATGACCTCCTGTTTCCGGAGGCTGCAGACTCGCTGGCAAAGCTTGGCGCTGACATGCTCTGTGTGCCCGCCCTCTGGGACGATGCTAATTCCAGGTTCATATGGGAGGCGAGGCTGAGCGAGCAGATGCATCTGGCCGTCGCCAATCAATGGGGAGACTGCGGCGGGCTCCAGGCCATTGGAGAGAGCCTTTTATGCAGCTACTCCCGATTTCAGGAAAAGGTCATCCGTATCTCTTCTCCGCCGACTGGAGATGCCATCAATATCGCAAGGCTCGGAACGAAGGACTCCAGAGAGAAGAGGTTCCTGGAGAACATAGACTACGACGTGCTTTTGGATTTATCAAATGCGGGAAAATCCAGTAATGGTTCACAAAGGAGGCCAAAAAAATGAAGCTTGCACAGTTCTATGATGGAATTGAGCTATATCGAGAGGAGAAGATAGTTTATGCCAGGCTCATGACTCCTCACCGGGTCCTGTCCACCTGTCGCAGTTCCGCTGGCGGGATGCATGACGACCTCATGTATCTTTACAACCACCAGTCCTGTGAGCCGGCAGGAGGGCACATGAACGCCAGGATGTACCGGCTGGCGGTTGACAGTCCGGAGGATTACAAGAGAGAAGTGGCCGACCGCCACAACCTGCCTTTCCAAAGGTGTGCCACGCTTGGAACTGCAGCCAATATGAACAACGCTGCCATCTGCATCGAGAGGTTTTGCGATCTTGAGGTCGTGACAGTATGCACCGGAGGGGTAGAGGGAAATGCAGGCAGGGCAGGGGATCCCGCCACCTATTACGAGCCGCAGGATGATGGCGCAAAAGGACAAGCAGATCTGGAACGCGAACCAAGACCGGGAACAATAAACGCCATGATCTTCGTCAACCGGGAGCTGACACCGGGCGCCATGGTCACCGCAGTCATCACCGCCACTGAGGCCAAGACTGCAGCACTTCAAGAGCTGGAGGTTGGATCCAAATATTCAGAGGGTCTTGCTACGGGCACTGGAACAGATCAGATCGCAGTGGCATCAAAGCTTGGTGGAAAAGCAATATCGTTTGCCGGCAAGCACTCGAAGGTGGGCGAGCTCATCGGTCGCACCATGCACGATGCCGTCTTAGAGACGCTCGCCCTTCAAAACTGCCTGACTCCAGCAGGCCAGTGCTCCTCACTGGCCCATCTGGAGAGGCTGGGAATTGACAGCAGGGAGATGTGCCAGGGAATTGGAGAGTTTCTGTCCAGGGACAACGCTGATCTCTTCGAGAAGAGCTTCTCGAATATAATCAAGGATCCTCTCACGGTAGCAGCCGTGGCGGCTCTCGTCCATCTGCGGGACAAGTTCGTATGGGGCACTCTTCCCAAAAGCTGCATGCCAGAGGTCATGGCCCTTTACGGCGCACAGATTTCTGCGGCCGTTTCAGGCAAAAGCCACCGCATTCACGATTACATGCAGGTGCTCTCCTCATTGCACAAGTCCCTTGATAAGCATGCGTTCCTGGAGTTCGTATGCCAGGCATTTGCCCTTGGTTTTAGCGAGAAATGGACCGATCCAAAGAACGAGGGGTGCGAAGGGGCTGGACTTTCAGAAGCTGGGCCAGCAGTCACGCGATAGTTACTGAGAAACGGCGCCTTTGGCAACTTTTTTTTTTTGGCGTTGCGATGCTGGAAATCCCCACCAAATTAGAGATCTCCTTAAGTAAAGAATTCGATCCTGTTTTTATGACAATAATATATTATGTTATTTTTATAGACACAATATCGATATATTTTTTAAACCGCAAGTTTTATTTATCAAAACTTGTTTCAATCTAATTTGAGTTAAATCAATTAAATCTTATTTGTGAGAGACAAATGAATCAGGAAAACGGATACTGTCGCTCTATGAGCAATGAAGCAGTCTGCGGTTTGGTAGGAGTAATTATGAATAAAAAAAAGTCATTAATAATACTAATGATCGCCTCTCTCCTCGCTATATCCCTCACAGTTGGTGGCGAGGCTGAGACCGTGAAAGTTGTCAATGCCTCAGGCATATATGTTGATGTGCCGGCGAGTCCAGAGAGGATTGTCGTTTTACCCTCAACTCCTATCGAGTTGATTTATGCCCTTGGTGAGGAGAAGAGGATCGTGGGGCGGGGTGTGCCGCTACCAGCATATTGTCCTTCGGCAAAGGATATTCCATGCGTTGCGAGTTGCTCAGTAGGTCCCAATGTCGAAGCGATGCTCGATCTGAAACCGGACCTCGTGCTCATGTGTGCCTCGAATGGCACCAAGCCCACAGCAGCGCTGGAGCGCCTTCAAGCAGCCAGCATACCTGTGCTCAGCCTTCCCAGCAGCTGTGAGCCAGATACGCTGCTGCCACAGATAGAGACCCTGGGATTGATACTGGATAGACAGGAGAAGGCAAACGAATTTGTTGAGTTCATTGAGAAGTATCTTGGTCTCATCGAAGAGCGCACAAAGGATCTAGGACCAGATGAGAAGCCAACAGTGTATTTCGAATGCAAGGAGTATAAAACCGTCAATGAAGAGACTCCATTGCAGCACCACATAAGCTTGGCCGGCGGAACGAATATCGCTGCCAATCAGTCTGTCGAACGTCCAATAGTGAGCTCAGAATGGGTGCTAGAGACGAATCCAGACATCATAATTGTGGGCGTAAAAGGAGAATCTCCAACCGAGGAAGAAATGAGGGCGACAAGGGACGAGGTCATGTCCCGACCTGGCCTAAAAGATGTAAAAGCGGTAAGGGATGGGAAGGTATACATCATCTCTAAAAAGCTCTTGAGAGGAATTGGCGAACCAATAGGATGTCTCTACTTCGCCAAGTGGATCCATCCTGCCCTCTTCGAGGATATAGATCCCCAGGCGATACATGAGGAGTTCCTCCAAATGTTCTTTGGCCAGGAGCTAGAGGAGACATATGCCTATTAATGAAGACGAGGAGATATTATATGCTGAGGAGGTCTATACAAGGGCATCCTGGAAGAAGACTCTGTTAACCTTCTTCCTTTTTATAATGGTCTTGACCCTTGGGGTCCTTGCAACAACCATAGGGGCATCATCCCTGGGTATTAGCGAGTCCTTGCATGCTTTGCTTGCGGAGCTGATACCAGGCGAGGAGGTCAGCCACTTCGCCCAGGTAGTCGTTCTGCAACTGAGGCTGCCAAGGATACTGATGGCCATCATCACTGGGATGAGCCTCGGTGTTGCCGGTGCAGTGATGCAGGGTGTCCTGAGGAACCCGCTTGTTTCTCCTTTCACACTGGGTCTATCATCAGGAGCAGCCTGCGGAGCCGCAATAGCCATTGTTTTGGGAGTAGGCATATTGGGAACAGGCCAGTATATCATCATGATCAATGCCTTCCTCTTCAGCTTGCTCACTATGGCAGTCGTCTACGGGATAGCCAGGATACGAGGCACCTCCATTGAGACGCTGATCCTCGCAGGCGTAGCTATGGGTTACCTCTTCTCAGCAGTGATATCCCTTCTTCAGTATGCATCAGGCAACGAGCAGTTGAGGGAAATTGTATTCTGGTTGATGGGAGGCCTTTACGCAACAAAATCGGAGAGCGTGATAATCCTCATCCCTATTGTATTATTCATTACTATATTGCTGATGCGCTACTCCTGGGATCTGAACGCCATGAGCGCAGGAGAAGAGGTGGCGTCGAGCCTGGGAATCAACGTCAGCCAGGTGAGAATGATCTGCTTATTCCTGTCCACAGTCCTTACTGCGAGCGTTATCGCCTTCACAGGCATAATCGGATTTATCGGTCTGGTCTCGCCTCATCTCTGTAGATTAATGATCGGCAGTGATCATCGCTACCTTATCCCTTGGTCAGGACTTACTGGTGCTCTTCTCCTCCTCGTATCAGATACTATTGGTAGAACCATGATCTCGCCCACCGAAATACCTGTCGGCGTAGTCACCTCCTTCATCGGAGTCCCCTTCTTCCTCTACCTGCTGGTGAGGAGAAAGAGGCGGTGGTGGCAGTGAAGCTAAGCGTCAAGGAGCTCAGCTTCGGCTATGGGAGCACGAGTACCCTGGAGGATATCACCATGGAGGTTGACGAGGGAAAGATCGTCAGCCTAGTCGGTCCGAATGGTGCAGGAAAGAGCACCCTGATCAAATGCATAGACAGAATCCTCAAACCTCGGAAGGGGACGGTCTTCCTCGATGGCAAGCAGGCTGCAATGCTAACCTCCAAAGACTTCTCCAAGATGATGGGTTACGTCCCTCAGAGCACCCATGAGGTATTTCCCTACACGGTATTCGACGTTGTGCTCATGGGAAGGAGGCCACACATTGGCTGGCGCGTCAATGCCAATGATGTGAAGATCGTAGCCAAGACGCTCAAATTTTTAGGGGTTGAAGATTTCGCATCGAGATACTTCGACGAGCTGAGCGGAGGGGAGAAACAGAAGATCGCCATGGCCAGAGCTATCGTTCAGGAGCCGGAGTTCCTCCTTTTAGACGAGCCCACCAGCAACCTCGACATAAGACATCAGCTCGAGGTGATGAACATCGTCAAAAAACTTGTCTTGCAGAGGAGGATTTCTGCTGTCATGGCCATGCACGACCTAAACCTGGCATCGAGGTTCTCTGATATTGTGGTGATGCTCAAAGACAGAGGAATCTATACCATGGGAGATCCGGTATCCGTCCTGACCCCTGAGAATATCGAGAAGGTCTATGGCGTCAAATCAGAGGTGAAGAACGGGCATATGGACAGGCCATACATCATGCCCCTTGAGCCCATATAGAGCATTTACATGGGATCCTGACCTGAATTATATTGATCATCATATGGAAGTGATATTATGAAAATAAAGATGGTGAGATACATCCTCTTGGCCCTCATGTTATTAATATGCATGGGAGCTTGCGATAGCGCTAGAGCAGAGACGATAACCATCATCGATGGTATGAACAGATCGGTAGAGGTGCCCTGCCCGCCAGAGAGAATAGTTTCCACTACCGCCTCGGCATCGGAGCTCATCTGTATCTTTGGCGGCATGGATAGAATTGTAGGTCGGGATGAGTACTCCACATTCCCATACGACCTTGCAGAGAAGCCTGTAGTCGGAAGCTACAGCAAGACCACAAATGTTGAGCTTGCGTTGGATCTGCAGCCAGATGTGGTGATATCCGACAGCAGCATGCTCCCTGAGACCATCAAGCAGATCGAGAATGCGGGTGTGCCCGTTGTAGTCGTAGGGATGAACTGCGAGCTAGATTCGATAATATACAACATTCGTGTGATGGGCGAGATGATGGGCGACCAGAAGAAGTCTGAAGAGCTTATCGGTTTTATGCAGAAATACACAGACTTGATCCAGCAGAGAACCAAGAGCCTCCCTGAGGATGAGAAGCCCCTCGTCTACCATGAATGCAAGGAGGACAAAACAAATGCTGCAGGAACCCCAAAGGATGATCACGTCAACTTCGCTGGTGGGATAAACATAGCCCATGATGAGGCAGTGGAGAGACCGGTCGTAAGCAGAGAATGGGTTTTAGAAAAGAATCCAGACATAATCATTGCCAAACTCTCCAGTTCAGATCCAGACACAGAAGAGGCCCTGAAGCTCAAGAGGGACGAGGTTATATCGAGGCCGGGTATTAAGGATACTAACGCCGTCAAGAATGGAACTGTTTACGTCTACCATCCATTCCTGAGAAGAGGGCCTCGATTGGTTGGATACCTTCTCTATTTTGCAAAATGGTTCCATCCTGAGCTTTTCGAAGATATCGATCCCACAGCGGTGGAGAGAGAGATGCTGGAAAAGTTCTACGGAGTCGATCCGAATGGGACATGGGCCTATCCAGAAATATGAAGATCGGCTTAAGGAGTTTTAAAGAATGCATAGGAAACTTTTAGGAATAGTCCTCATAGCCGCCCTTTTTTTGAGCTGCCTCGGGTCTGGCGAAATAACAGAGAAAGAGACGATAACCATCGTCGATGCCATGAACAAGTCAGTAGAAGTGCCCTGTCCACCAGAGAGGATAGTCTGCCTGAATCATATTGTCAACGAGATAATTTCAGCACTAGGTGAAGGGGATAGAATCGTGGCTCGCGATGAGTACAGCATCTTTCCCACAGTGATCAAAGAGAAAGCCCTGGTTGGACGATGCACTCGACCGGATTTTGAGCTGTTACTGGAGCAGAAACCAGATCTGATAATCGCCCCTGTGCAGTACTTCAAGGGCGGTGAGGAGGAGAGCATAAGAGACAGCAATATTCCCCTGGTGATGCTCAAGCCGTGTGAAGGGGAGAATCTGATACCATCCATAATCATCCTGGGAGAGATATTGGGACAAGATAAAAAGGCAAAGGAATTGGCGGATTACATAACTGGCTACCAGGATCTGGTCCAATCAAGGGTGGCGAGATTGAAAGATGAGGATAAGCCCCGCGTATTCTATGAGTCCTCTGCCTATAGAACCTCTGCCAAGAGCAATCTTGCCAAACGGATAGCCGAAGTTGGCGGCATCAATATCGCTGATGATCTAGCAGTCGGCTCTTCGCCGACAGTCAGCCCCGAGTGGGTGGTGGAGGAGAATCCTGATATCATAATCCACTGGTCAGGCACTACCGAACAGGGATCTGAGCTGCCCACCGCCGAGGCGCTCAGCAAGGTGAGGGACGAGGTGTTGAACCGCTCCGGCTTGAGCGATGTCAATGCGGTCGAGTCGGGAAAAGTCTATGTGATCTCCAAAGAGGTCACCACTGGCCCCAGGATGATGGTGGGATTGCTCTACTTCGCCAAGTGGATCAATCCTCAGCTCTTCGAAGACATCGATCCTGCAGAGATATACAAGGAAGTGCTTGAGAAGTTTTATCCCGGTGAGGTGGTGAGGGGTACCTTCGGATATCCCGAATCCTGAAACCATCTTCTTTTTCGGCCGGCACGCGCCTGAAGAAGAGCCTTGAGCTTCGGTGAAAATATGGAGACGCAATTGCATATTTTATACAAAGTACTGGAGTTTATGGTCTACGTCTTTCCAAGGATTGTACCGACTCTCGTGCTGTGCAATATCTTTCTTGAGACAGGCCTGATGAAGAGGCTCATGCCCCTGGGAAGAAGATTCACCGAGGTCGCACACCTTCCCGCGGAGGTCTCTTTGCCCTTCATCTCCAGCTTAGGCTCGTCCTATGTTGGTGGGGCAATTGTTGTCGACCTACTGGAGAGAAAGCTGATCGATGATCGTCAGGCCCTCCTCTCATCGATGGCGCTCTCCATCCCCGTCTTCTTCAGGGAGTTCATAAGTTACTATCTGCCCACCGCAATTTCAATCCTGGGATGGACGTTGGGATGCATCTATGTGGGCATTCATGCCACTGTAATCGTAGCCAAAATGGCATTTGTCATCGCAGTGGGGCGGAGAAGTCCGGCTCAGAACTTCATAGACGCCTGTGCAGGTGATGAGGCGAAGACGAGCCTGAGGGATGCTATGCACAAGGGAGTGTACGACTCTGTCCGGCCGCTCAAGCGAATGGCGATAACCATGCCGCTCGCAGCTCTCATCATCTTCGAGTTGGAGGCCCTGGGGGTCTTTGATTACTCCGCATTGATGGTCAGAGAGATTGGCATCTCATCATGTGTGATTCCAGCCATTTTGAGCTATGTCGCTCATCCAATGCTGGGCCTTTCGATGCTGGCCGTCCTCTATCATGAGGGTGATATTGTGCTGGCAGAGGCAGTTATGGCCATGCTCCTCGGGTCGCTTATCCAGCTGCCTGTGAACACTATCAGGTTCTCAGGAACCTATTATCTCGGCGTATACGGCCCGCTGCTGGGAGTGAAGCTGGTTGCCATCTCGACTGTGATAACAATACTTGTTTACGGATCATATATAATATTATTAATATGCTATCAACATGTGTGGTGATGTTTTATGGCAAAGATCGCTTACTTTGCGGGTGTCGAGGGGGGTCTGTCTTCCCTCTCTCTGGCCCTGAAAAAGATTGCCGAATGCTATGAGAGCACAATAGAGGTCAGTGTCAGCACTTCTCGGGACTTCAAGGATGCTCTTGGAATCGATGCTTTCTGCCAGTATGCTATGTCAGCCGATCTGGCGCTCTTTCACCTGTCAGGTGGCAAGGATTGCTGTCCGGGCTTCGACCAAATCATGGAGAGGCTCAGCGGCAAAGTCGGGATCTACATTCAGGAGGAGAGCCCAGAATATAGGCCTGTGGCGCAGAAGTTCTCTGTAGTAGTGCCTGATATCGGAAGGACGATCTCAGAGTACATCCGGTATGGCGGTGAAGAGAACATCTCTTATCTTCTGCTCTTCCTGGCAAACCACTTCGACGGCTCAGCATTCACCATAAAGAAACCGATGAAACCTCCCTGGGAGGGGATTTACCATCCCGATATGGAGGGTATTCCTTCGCTTGATCTATACCTGAAAGCAAAGTGCATTTCAGGCAGGCTCACAGTTGGGCTTTGGTTCTATCATAGCATGTGGACCAACAAGAACCTTCTCCATATTGATGCCTTGATCCGAGAGATTGAGCATCAGGGAGCAAATGCTCTGACCGTCTTCCTCAGGACCTCCAAGGATACGGATCTAGGAAGCAGAGGCGCAGAATGGGTTGTCGAGAACTACTTCATGCGGGATGGCCAGCCTATCATCGATGTTCTGATAAGCCCACTCATGTCCTCCATATCCACAGCCATCCAAGCGTCGGAGGCGGTGGCTGTGGAGAACATCAAAGCTCTTGAGAAGCTGGGTGTGCCTGTGATTCAGGGAATTATGTCAACAAGCACTCTTGAGAACTGGCAGAATTCGCTTCAGGGTCTGAACTCGATGGATGTGAGCATAAGCGTGGCCATGCCTGAATTTGACGGTGCCCTGATAGCTGTGCCCATAGCTGCCAAGAAATACTACGAAGCTGATCCCGTCACAGGCATTCCAGTCACCAGATACCAGCCGATAGCTGAGCGGATCGAGAAGCTCGTGAGGTTGGCCATCAACTGGGGGAGGCTCCGGCATATTCCCAATGTAGAGAAGAGGATTGCCATCATCTTTCACAATTACCCTCCCAGGAACGACCGCATCGGCAATGCCTTTGGGCTGGACTCCCCGGCATCCGTCTGGAATATTCTGCACGATTTAGATGCAGAGGGCTACAAACTCGATCGGCTGCCCGATGATGGGCGGGCCTTGATCGAAGAGGTACGAAATGGCGTTACAAATGACAGGCGTTGGTCAAGCTCTGCCGAGATGGCCAGGAAGGCCATAGCCACAATCTCATCAGAGCAGTACAAGGAATGGTTCGAAGAGCTGCCTGCAAGCGTTCAGGCGCGGATGACGGATGCCTGGGGAGAGCCTCCTGGAGACCTCTTTGTTCATGATAACAGATTGATAATCCCCGGCATCATGAATGGCAACATCTTCATAGGCATCCAGCCTCCCAGGGGCTTCCTGGAGAATCCAGCAGCCATCTATCACAGCCCTGATCATCCCATACCGCATCACTATTATGCATACTACCGCTGGATCCGGAACTCATTCAAGGCTGACCTGGTCATGCATATCGGCAAGCACGGATCCCTTGAGTGGCTTCCTGGGAAATCCGTAGGCCTGTCTGATTCATGCTTCCCCGATATCGCCATCTCCGATCTGCCCAATATCTACCCCTATATCATAAACAATCCCGGGGAAGGAACCCAGGCCAAGAGGCGCAGCTATTGCTGTATCATCGACCATCTGGTTCCTGTGATGCACAATGCCGATGCATACGAGGGGATGGCCGAACTGGAGGTGCAGCTGAATGAGTACAGCCAGGCAAAGACCTTGGACCAGGGAAGGCTGCCTCATCTGAAGAAGCTCATCTGGGTGAAGGTCTGCGAAGCCAACCTCAACCACGATCTAGAAGTGGCTGAAGAGGCGGCATTTTCCGATTTCGATAAGTTCCTTGAAAGGCTGCATGACTACATCCATGAGATGGCTGACACTCAGATAAGAGACGGACTTCACATCTTTGGAGAGCCGCCCGAAGGGAAGCGGCTGGACGAGTTTCTCGTCTCTCTCACCAGGCTTTCAAACGGCAGCGTGCCCTCCTTGAGAGAGTCTCTGGCAGAACTGATGGGCCACGAGTATGATGAGCTTCTACACACCCGCGGAAGAGATGGTGGCCATATCATCGAGGAGATTCATGCCCTATCCCTCAGTCTTGTGGAGCGATTCCATGAGGAGAACTTCGATGCCGATATAATAGTGGCCCTGGAGGATGAGGTGCTTGGCAAAAGAAGCGAGAAGGTGGAGAAGATACTGGATTACATCGGAGGATTCCTTGCTCCAAGCATAGCAGCGACCACTAAGGAGCTGTCCAGCACTCTTTGTGCATCGAAGGGAGGCTTTATACCGCCGGGTCCTTCCGGTGCTCCGACCAGAGGCATGGCCAGCATTCTTCCTACAGGGAGAAACTTCTATTCTCTCGATCCCCGGGCGGTTCCTTCCCCATCTGCCTGGCGGGTGGGAGTGGCTCTGGGAGATGATTTGCTCAACAGATACCTCCTAGAAAAGGGAGAGTATCCGCAGAATATAGGGATTGTCATCTGGGGTGGTCACACCATGCGCACGATGGGAGAAAGCGTCGCAGAGGCTCTTTACTTGATGGGCGTTCGCCCAATATGGGAGGAGCAGAGCGGCAGAGTTGAGGGCATAGAGATGATGCCACTGGTGGAGCTGAGACGCCCGCGAATAGATATCACCTTCAGGATCAGCGGCTTCTTTAGGGATGCCTTCCCCAACGTGGTTGAGCTGCTGGATGAGGCTGTAGCACTGGCGTCATCTCTCTCAGAGACGGCCGAGGAGAATTTCCTGGCAGGGCATGTTAGGAGAGATATCGATCTGAAGGTATCATCCGGCATAGATCCGGTGAAGGCGAGGATCGAGGCATGCTATCGGGTCTTCGGCTGCCGTCCAGGAGCGTACGGTGCCGGGGTCTCTTATGCTATAGGCGCCAAGAACTGGAAGGACGAGAACGATCTGGCCGAAGTCTACCTCAAATGGGGAGGCTATGCCTATGGCCGGGAGAACTACGGGATCACAGTCCCAGACGATTTCCGGAGACGTCTGAGTCAGCTTGATGTGACGGTCAAGAACGAGGACACCAGGGAATACGACATGCTGGACGGCGATGATTTCTACTCCTATCATGGCGGGATGATCTCTGCTGTCAAGGCATTCAAGGGCGAGCTTCCCTGCTCCTACAGCGGCGACAGTTCCGATCCTGAGAGGGTGAAGAACAGAAGCACCATCGAGGAGACAAAGCACATCTTCCGCGCCCGCATCCTAAATCCCAAATGGATAGAGAGCATGCAGCGGCATGGATACAAGGGCGCAGGCGATATATCCAGGATGGTGGACATCGCCTTTGGCTGGGATGCGACAGCCGAGGTTCTGGAGGACTGGATGTATGAGGAACTGGCGAATAAGTATGCTCTGGACGAGAAGATGCAGGAGTGGCTCAAGGATGTGAATCCTCATGCTCTCCTGAACATATCTGAGCGCCTCCTGGAGGCGATAGATCGGGATATGTGGAATGCAACAGATGAGATGAAAGAGAAGCTAAGAGAGGTGTATCTGGAGATCGAGGGGATGATTGAGGATGACGGGACAACCTAAATGGCAAGCATAAATGATAGCATACCGCAACATGAACATAACGACGAGCTATCCCACCGATCAAGTAACGTGCATCAGGTAGGTAGACAATGGTTTTAGCAATCGACATTAAGCAGATAACAAAAATCTTTGACAACAAGGTTAAGGCACTGGATGGAGTCGAATTGGAAGTCAATGCAGCAGATGTTTTCGCCTTGCTTGGCCCCAATGGATCCGGCAAGACAACTTTGATGCGGATTCTAACCACACAGTTTCGGCCAACTTCTGGCAATGCATACAATTTCGGCATTGATCTCATTCGAAATGACGCTGAAGTCAGAAAAATGATCGGCTACGTGCCCCAAGAGACGAGCGTCTGGGCTGATATTACGGGTTTTGAGAATCTTCTAATCTACTCCAAGATCTATGGAGTCCCATCAGGCAGCAGAAAGAAAATCATTTCAGATGCGCTGCAGAGCATGGGGCTGGAAGAACCGGCTAACGATCTTGTGAGAAAGTACTCAGGAGGAATGGTTCGAAGGCTTGAGATCGCATGTGCATTGATGGTCAAGCCCAAGATTCTATTTCTGGATGAACCTACCCTAGGCCTGGACCCCTCCGCCAGAAAGGCTGTCTGGGAGAACCTGACTGTCTTTAAGAAGGAGTATGGAACCACTATCTTCTTCAATACTCACTATATGGATGAAGCGGACCACTATTCTGACAAGATTGCCATAATTATGAAAGGCAAAATTGTCAAATGCGGTACTGCCAATGATCTCAAGCAATCACTTCGAAGCGAGGCCCTTCAATTCGGCTTAAACTGCAATGCCCTTGATAAAACTGCTCTGACAAAGATCAGAGCCCTGGATTTCGTTCGTGATGTTTTATTCCACGATTCAGAATTGATGGTTGTTATTGAGAACGAAAGGGCAGATACTGCTCTGCCCAAGGTTATGGAGGTGCTGATGATGAGAGGGATCCAGATAGAAAGAATCGCCATGGCTAGGCCGACGTTGGATGATGTATTTTTAAAATATGCAGGGCCGATCACAAAGATTCCAGAGTGTTGCCACCAAATTCGAGGTTGTGGCCGTCAAATTAGAATGTGTGGCCACAATGATGTTAAAAAAAACTGAATCAAGGATCTGCTATGACGCTAAATAATTCATTACGAGAAATGTCAGCCATGATCGAACTGGAGACGAGACGGCTCAGGCACGATAGAACAGAGATATACACTCGAGCGGTTCAACCCGTTATGTGGCTGGCGGTCTATGGAACGGTAATGAGCCACGTGAGGGACATTCCAACTAACGGCATCCCTTATATCGATTACATAACGCCAGGAGTGCTGCTCCAGTCCACCATCTTCGTGTCGGTCTTCTACGGCCTGACGATCGTCTGGGAGAGGGATACGGGAATTTTAAAGCGCCTGCTGGTGGCACCCGCATCTAGATACGCCACGCTCATCGGCAGAGCAGTAGCCTCTGGCGTCAGGGGTGTAGTGCAGGCCCTGATAATCTTTCCAGTTGCCATCTTGCTCGGTGTGAAATTCATTCCCAATCCTCTCTACACCATCGCCGCCTTTCTGATGCTATTTATGGTCGCAGGAGGCTTTGCAGCGCTATCTATGTTCGTGGCATCATTCATGAAGACCAGAGAGCGTTTCATGGGCATCGTCCAGGCAATGATCATGCCGCTCTTTTTCGCCAGCAATGCGCTCTACCCAATCAATATCATGCCTCCTTTTTTGCAGTCGATAGCTTTTATCAATCCTTTGACATACGCTGTGGATGCAATGAGGAGCTTGATGATAAGCGGAAATGTAGCAAGCATTCCAGCGGATTTCGTGGCCATATTCATCTTCGATATCCTGATCTTTACGTTGGCATCGATCAGCTTCAGAAAGATCATTGAATAAAAAAAAACACTTCAAAATTATTGTAAAATACGGAGGCTTTATATCAGATTATAAGAATCGCCCCAATAAAAATAAATATATTTATTTAGTCATCAATTCTTAGTTAATACCGATTGAATCTCTTGACCTCTCTTGGGCAAAAGACTCCAACGCTCTGGAGATCAAGGGCAGCATCTTCGACTCGGCCTCGATCATGTAGCTGCCTGGCCTGACGCTTCCGCTCCGTCTGCCAGATGTTATCCAGAGCAA
Organism: Methanosaeta sp. UBA533; assembly: GCA_002498745.1. GTDB lineage: Archaea > Halobacteriota > Methanosarcinia > Methanotrichales > Methanotrichaceae > Methanothrix. Next base: position 17,141 of record DAIO01000060.1, read on the forward strand.
TTTGCACGGAGAGCCAGAGGCATCCCCTCGGCAGCGCCTAGGATCTCCAATGGGAAATCCTCGGTCCTTAATAAAAATCCCTGCTGGGTCAAGGGCCCTGATCTCCTTGATCAACGACTCGATAGCGTCCTCCTCGCCTTCGATGATAGCTCCAAAGCAAGTCTCTTTAACCACTATGCCATGCTTTGATTCGTAGATCATCGTGGATACGTCACAAGGTAGGACGTCAGTGCATTCAGGGGATAGTATCACGTACTTTGTAACTCTCATGTTCGTGGTCAACAGCATCCTTTTTCCTTTTTTCATCCATATCCATAACATTGGCGAAGCCCTCGCAATAATTTGCGAGGTTCGCCGCAGTTTGACTTGGACCCATTTCGGGTGTCTATGCTGGCATTCTCCGGGTCCTTCTCGCAGCTCTGGTTCAGGATCTCCCATGCCCTCCATGTGTCATCGGTTAAGCCCACCATTCCTCTGTGTATCTCCTTCTATTCACATGCGGGTCGAGTGCTTCACTGAAGCTAATTCTCAATGAAGTTATAAAAGAAGTATCCAATCCCAGATATTCAAGAACATCTGCCAACAGATAGTTGGCTTTCTCGGAGAATACAGTCC
>DAIO01000038.1:0-1811 GCA_002498745.1 Methanosaeta sp. UBA533
AAAATGAAACCATCATTAACCCATCCCAGTGCCACGGGGAAATGCCATGCACCGGCTTTATCGAATGCATATCATCCTTCGCGCGGCATAGGTCGCCCGACTCTTTGGGCGGTATCCCTTCTTTATGCTTCCATGTTGATCGCCTCCCTTGCCAGCGCCGCCACCATATCCGTCAGCTCCGATCTGCAAGCGGCAATCAACGCCGCCCAGCCTGGCGATACCCTCCTGGTGGCCTCAGGGACTTACGAGAAGATATCCATAGGAAAGAGCCTGAACCTGATAGGCAATGGGGCAGTCATCCAGGCAGGGGAGAGGGACGCATGCATAAATATAGAAGCGAGCGATGTCAGCATCTCTGGCTTTCTCGTCAGGAACGGATTTTATGGCATAAAGCTGAACAATGTTCGGGGCTGCACCGTGGCCAACAATACCGTCATCCGTTGCACCCAGCCAGGGATTGCCCTCCTGTTCTCCGACGGCAATATCATCCAGGGAAACAACGCCAGCTTCAACGGACTGGGGGGTGAAGGGTGGTATGGAATATACCTCTCCAACTCCAATGACAATCTGATCCTTGATAATGTGGCTTATGGCAATGGCGCCTACGGCATAAACCTCTTCCCCTCATGCAGCAATAACACCATCCGAGGCAACATCCTGCAGGGAAATATGTACGGCCTGTACATGTTCACAGATTGTAGCAATAACATAATAGAATACAATGACCTGTCCCGGAACACCAACTCCGGCCTGGACCTCCGCTTCGACTGCACTGACAACCTGATCCGAAATAACAGCATGATCGAGAACGTAGTCGCCGGCCTGACCCTCCTGGACTCTGGTCACAACAGCATATACGGCAATCTGATAGAGGCAAATGGGCGCTATGGCCTGCAGATCCAGAGCAATTCGAACGGCAATACCATCATGGATAACTCTATTTCCAACAGCCAGACCGGCATCTTCCTGGATTCGAGCCAGAACCTGATCTATAGAAATGAGATCCTTTACAATGTGATCCAGGCGGAGGATAGAGGAGAGAACTCATGGAATGCCAGCTATCCGCTGGGGGGCAACCTGTGGAGCGACTACCATGGGAGCGATGAGTACCAGGGACAGGAACAGAATGTTCTGGGTGCGGATGGATTTGGCGACCTGCCCTATGAGATAGACAGTTCCTCTATAGATCGTTATCCCATTATGGGCAATCAGGTCCGGCAGATCTCCATCATCGAGAAGGCTCTTAATCCCACCCAGGCCAGAGTGGGAGACGATATAAAGGTCACCGTGCGACTGGAGGCTCTGTATGACCTCAACCAGCTGACGGTTAGAGCATATCAGTCGGGAGAAGAGGCAAAGGGCTACGGCCGTCTGGTAGCCTCTGGGGATGCATATCAGGGATCCTTCTCCACCGCACTGCTCGATCCGGGCGAGTACGACCTGGTCTTGAGGGTAAATGATGTTCGTGGATTCGAACTGGAGGAGACGTTGGGAAGCTTCTCAGTCTCCCCCAGGAGCTGATGAGCCCCTGCATAGTTTGGAGATGAGAAGTTTGAGAAATTCAAGAGGCTTGCCATGAGAGTTATCAGAACCGCAGGCTGCAACTTGTTGCTGGTAGCCTTATTCATTATGGCGATCATATGGAATGTATCACCTGTGGCCGGGGAGTGCGCATCCTGCAAAGCCGCCGGCTCGAGCGCAGAGCAGGATCCGCTCAATCAACAGTGGGCTTCGTTCCTGGGTGAGGTGGGAGCATGGTCTCAGATGCCATTCCAACCGGGCCTGCTCAGAGCACAATCCGATTCATCCAA
>DAIO01000038.1:1816-30894 GCA_002498745.1 Methanosaeta sp. UBA533
CAATCGATCCGATATGGCCCGGGAGATGGGATTTTCCACAATTTTGATTTCACCAGAAGAGATCAAAATCCTGGATAGCTCCGACATAATCATCGATATCAGCCCCAGATCGACAGAGTACATTCCAGGAGCGATAAGCATTCCCTATGACAGGTTCATCGATCCTGCAGGAAGGCTCGAGCCGATCGGCGAGATGGCCCGGATTTTAGGGGATGCAGGCGTATCCGAGAACGATTCGATCATCATTTATGGTGAATGCCAGCCATGCGGCGGCGGGCCCTCGGCAGCCACCTACGTCTTCTGGATGCTGAAGTTCTTGGGGCATGAGGATGTCAGGCTCCTGGACGGGGGGATAGACGACTGGATGGCAACATCAAATCCCACCTGGTCCGAGCCTGCACGCCTTGCGCCCAGGAATTATACTCCCGCTATAGATGCCGATCTTCTGGCAACATATGATTTCGTTTGCAGCGGCATCCCCCAGATAATCGATGCCCGAACGGGGAGGGATTTTGAGGCAGGGTCGATACCAGGAGCGATCAATATCCCCTATACAAGCGTTCTGGATGGCAAGAAGATAAAGAATGAGTCAGAGCTGGAAGAGATATTCTCAGATCTGCAAAGAGAAAGGCCGGTAGTGGTTTACACCAATACCGGGGTCAAGGCCTCCATGATCTGGTTGCCCCTCACCCTTCTCGGCTATGACGCCAAGGTCTACGCCTGGCAGGACTGGAAAGCGGATCAGTGGTGAAATGACACCAGCAAATATAAGAATATCGAAAAGGATAGCTGGAGTTAAGAGTGAGACCATTGAATCCTAGCCATATCCTCCACTTTGTTCTCCTGCTCAGCCTGGTCAGCTATGCATCCGCTTTTCCGATACAAAATGCCCTGGAGAACAATAAGGCAACCGCCTGGTTTCAGAAGGAGTATGAAAATCGCCTCCGACCAAGCGTCGACGATGGCGCTGCTCCGGTCATCTATGGAGTGAGCGTGAGCCCCTACATTCTCAAGACAGGCGACCCCAGGAGCGAGATAAATGCCCGGGTCCACGATCCATCCGGCCTGGGAATGGTCTATGCTGAGGTAGGCAATCGGATGAACCTCATGATAGATTTAGACCGAGATGGCACTTACACCGGCTATTGCGGCTCCAATATGCCTGCTGGAACCTACAATGTGACAATCATAGCCGTAGACAAGTTCGGCAATGCGGCGAAGGACGACTCCAAGAAGATCACCATCCGCGATCCCAGGGATCTCAATGGCAATGGAATAGAAGACAGCCTGGAGGAGCAGAAAGCCAAAGACCTGAAGGTCATAGTGCTTCATGAGGACGACCTTAAAGGGAACCTTACCGGCGTCGGCTCCTCTCTGGAGAAGAGGTTCAAGGTCCTGCCCGGGAGCGCAATGACCGTCTCCTCGGACAACCTGGAAAAGATCGCCAAGACCGATGGCGTCCGAGGGGTGTACACCGATCAGAAGCTCACCGTGCTCTCTGCTGCCAGCACGAGCAGCTCGAATCCTGGGCCTTCGATCATAGACGATCCCAGAGAGATCTCCGGCCCAAAGGGCGAGGGGGTTACTGTGGCTCTGATCGATACCGGCGCAGATGCCGATCATGAGGCTCTGTCCCGGAAGATCGTCGCATTCCAGGACTTCGTGAACAATCAGACAGAACCTTATGACGACAACGGCCATGGCACACACTGCGCCAGCCTGATCGCCGGCGACCTGGGCATGGGAGTAGCGCCGGGAGCGGAACTTGTGGTGATCAAGGTTATGGACAGGGATGGAGCATGCTATCTATCCGATGCTCTTAAAGCTCTGGACTGGTGCCTGGATAATAAGGATCGCTACGGGATAAAGATCATATCGTTTAGCGTGGGCGGAGAGGGGCCTTCTGACGGAGCATCTCTGCTCGACGAGGCCTGCGACAGGATGGTCGAGGAGGGGCTGACCATGTGTGTCGCCGCCGGAAACTCCGGGCCTTCGCCCTCCTCCATTGTCATGCCCGGTGGCGCAGAGAAGGTGATAACTATAGGGGCCATCGATCGCACCGGATTGATATTCGAACAATCATCACGCGGCCCGACCCTGACCGGAGAGATCAAGCCGGACCTGGTCACCCTGGGGGTTGATGTCCCTTCCGCCCTGGCCGGCTCCAAGAATGGCCTGAGCTCAGTGAGCGGCACATCAATGGCTGTTCCTCAAGTCTCCGGAGCATCAGCTGTTCTGCTGGAGGCGGATCCTGAACTGCAGCCAGCAGATATCAAGAGGCTGCTGCTCAAGACCGCAGATGAGCTGGGGCAGGAGGGAAAGGATAACCTCTATGGCTATGGAGCTCTCAACCTGACCCGAGCCCTCGGGAGCATCAACGCCCCGAAAGAGGAGCTTTATCCTCCGGATCTGGTCGATGTAAGGCTGAACCGGGATGAGGCCACAGAAGGCGAGCCGGTGATGGTAGAGGCCCAAGCCTCTGGAGAGATCAAGTCCTTAAACACCAAAATCATCGGGCCGGACAGAAATCTGGAGATTCCCATGGACGACCTGGATGGCAACAGCATATACTCCGCCCGCTGGGAGACGAGCTTCTGGACGGCCGGGGATTATAAGATATCCGTCGATCTGGTGGGTGGATTTGGGGAGATGGAGTCAATAGCCGTCCCTTTCCGTCTGCTGGAGAGGTGATGAGATGACGAGCGATGCCTGGCATGAGATCGCGCGGTTTGGCAGAAAGGTCGTCTCCTCAGGACTCACAAGCTCTCGATTCGGAAATATCAGCATCTGCCAGGATGGCAGGATATTCATCACCGCTACGGGATCGATGCTCGACGAGCTGGATTCGTCCACGGTGGTGGAGGTCAGCTTAGAGAATCCCTGTGAGATGGATAAGATTGCCAGTATAGAGACCTGCGTTCACCGGGCGATCTACCTGAATACAGGGAAGATGGCCGTCATCCATACCCATTCTCCATATGCGGTAGCCCTGTCTATGGTGGAAATGGAGAAGGTGGAGCCAATCGATAGCGAGGGCGTTCTCTTTCTGGGAGAGGTGCCTATAATCGAGGGTAGGCTTGGGACCGATATGCTCGCTAAGGCCGCATCTTTAGCCCTTAACTCCCATATGGCCTGCATCGCCAGGGGGCATGGCGTATTTGCTGCAGGCGGGACCCTGATGGAGGCCTATGCCGCAGCCTGCATGGTAGAGCATAGCTCTCTGGTGAGATATCTGGCGAATTGCTGCCCCCAGGGGAAAAATTTATATCTTAACCAACACACTTTTAAATCGAGCGGGTAATCCTAGTTTTTAGAATCCACACTGAACCCCCACTCTCCTACCCGCTCACTTAATAAATTAATAAAAATTGCTTTCTGCCTGGTGCCCACCATTTGCGCCATAAATTATCAAAAGACCTATTAATGTTTGGGTGATACTGGCACATGATGAACTCTTCATTGCAGTTGGGGAAGATCATGGGAATACCGGTGCAGCTGCACTGGTCCTTTCTGCTGGTCATCCTCTACATCGCCTGGGCCTTTGCCTCCTTCAGCCAGCAGGTCCTGGGGAGGAGCTATGGCTTTGGCGAGATCGAGCCAGCCAGCCTCAGATGGGCCTACTCTCTGGTCTTCTCATTGGTCCTCTTCACCTGTGTGGCCCTTCACGAGCTGGGGCACAGCTATATCGCCCTCAAGAATGGAATCGCCATAAGGAGCATCACCCTCTACTTCTTTGGAGGGGTCTCTGCCATGGAGGAGATACCTAGAAATCCCCGCCTGGAGCTCCAAATGGCCTTCGCCGGGCCTGCTGTGAGCGGCATCCTGGGTCTGATGGGAATTCTTCTCGCCACATTGCTGTATGAAGGCAGCCCTCTTGGCATAATGCTCTGGATGCTGGGCCTCTTGAACATCATCCTCATGCTCTTCAATCTGCTGCCCGCTTTTCCCATGGATGGGGGCCGACTCCTGCGGGCCTGGTTTGCCACCCAGATGCCATACATAAAAGCCACCCAGCGGGCGGCCAGCATCGGAAAGCTCTTCGCGATCATCATGTTCGTCCTCGGCCTATTCTCCTTCAACTTCATCCTCCTCTTTGTGGCCTTCTTCGTCTATGTCGGAGCCTCAGAGGAGGAGAAGGCAACCCAGATCAGCGTGAGCCTGGAGGGTACGAGGGTCATGGATATAATGTCCGATGATGTGCACACCGTCGACCCGGATATGACTCTGCAGGACTTGAAAGAGCATATGTTCGAGGAGAAGCACCGGGGCTATCCTGTCATGTCCGGTGATGAAGTGATCGGTGTGGTGACCCTTTCGGACCTGCAGAGCGTTGCGGAGAAGGATCGCGCAGATACCCGAGTGGCTGAGGTTATGACAAGAAAGTTATATGTGATCGGTCCTTCAGAGGAGGCATCTGCTGCGATGATGATGATGAACAAGATGAATATCCGCCGGCTGCCAGTAATGTCTGATGGCCGCCTGGTGGGCATCGTCTCCAGAGAAGACCTGGTCAGGGCCATCGAGCTATGCTCAGGGCAGGACTGAAGAGGTAATCGATTTGGATTTTGATGAGAAGGAAGCAAAGGAAGACTGCCCGGAGCCGACATGCAGGATAATAGAGCCTGATGCTGGCGCCGACCTGACTGAAGGGCCCTCCCATGAGATAACCATAGTGGGAACGGCGCATGTCTCAGAGAAGAGCGCTCTGGAGGTGGTCAGAAGGATCGAGGAGACAAGGCCGGACATAGTGGCAGTGGAGCTGTGTCTATCTCGCTACAAAGCCCTGACCGGACAGGAGGAGAAGTCTGAGATCGAGATCGGCAAGCTGTTGAGTGGCGGGAAGCTCTACGTGTTCCTGGTGCAGTTGCTCCTTGCCTATATGCAGCAGAAGATCGGCCAGGAGATGGGGGTCAAGCCCGGCTCGGAGATGCTGGCGGCGATTCGGGCAGCGCAGAGCACTGGAGCCAGGGTGGCTCTGGTGGACAGGGATGTGGGAATTACCATTCAACGCTTCTGGTCGGCTATGGGATTCTTCGACAAGATTAGGCTGATCGGATCTCTGATCCAGGGGGCCTTATGGGGGGAGGAAGAGGAGATCGATATCGATAACATCACTCAGGATGATGTCGTATCCCAGATGATAGGCGAGTTTCGCAAGATCTCTCCCGGAGCGGCCAGCGTTCTGGTCGACGAGAGGGATGCATACCTGGCCCGAAACCTGCTCCGCCTATCCAGGCAAGGTCGGGTGCTGGCAGTGGTAGGGGCTGGCCATAAGGAGGGAATAGAGAGGCATCTGAGAAACCCCCAGGCCATTCCCGCCATAGAGAGCCTGAATGTAAAGGCCAAAAAGAAGATCACCTTTTCCCGGGTATTCGGCGCGGTGGTAACACTGACCATCCTGGTGATGATCGCCCTGTTGGTGATCACCGCTCAATCCAGCAGAAGCCTGGGTTTAGCCTTTGCCATATGGTTTGTGATAACGGGCACTCTATCCGCCCTGGGGGTGATCTTAGCCCGGGGCCATCCGCTCTCCGTTTTAACGGCATTTGGCATCGCCTGGATGACCACACTCAATCCATTTATGGCCGCGGGCTGGTTTGCGGGCATGGTAGAGGCCTGGAGGATCAAGCCCACCGTCTCTGACTTAAAAGAGCTTCCTCAGGCGGAAAGCTACCGCCAGATGATGAATAACCGCCTCTTCAAAGTCCTGTTGGTGGCATCGCTGTCCAATCTCGGAGCCATGGCAGGCACCTTCATCGGGGTCTATGTCATATGGAAGGTGATGGATTTGATCAATCCGACCGAGCTGCCGAGCATGGTGATAGAGGCTCTGAGCGGAATGATCTAAAATATCAATTAGGTGCAGGCGGTCTCTCCGATATTATACTTACCCCTGCCTCTTTGATCTTATTCTTTCGGGCGACGTTAAGGAGCATGGGGGTCAAGCTCTCCACCTGAGACGAGGCAGCCAGAGGGCCGACAAATAGAGGCCGGAGGTTCTTTATCTCCAGGGTCAAGCTCTTGACCATATCCACGGCCTCTGCATCGTCACCGCATATCAGGACATCGCCTTTTAAAATTCTATCACTCGCCTGGAGAGAGGCGGCAGGCACGGTGTGAAAAGCGGCGACAACTCTTATCTGGGGAGGGAGGAGCGACTTGGCCTGCAGGGCGGAGCTGCCCTCTGGCGGAGGATTGAAGCGGAAGAACTTGCCATCGTAGCTCATGGGGACCATGGGAGAGATCACAAGTTGATGGTTGAAGGATGTGGATAGATCACAGGTTACAGATTTCAGATGTTCAGGTGGGACACAGAGAATGACCGCGTCCGCCACCGCTACTGCGCTGGCATTATCAGTTCCCCATGTATTCCCATTCGCGCCCTCAAGCTGCATAATTGCACTGGCACTCTCCCTGGCCTTGTCCTCTTTGCGCGAACCGATAATGATCTCATGAGCGCACATCAAGCGCAGGGCAAATCCCATACCGATGTCACCTGTCCCACCAACAAGAGCAATCTTCATGAGTGACACGTTATCCAGCCCATTATTACATTTTTGGGTCAGAGCCATTGGGGGATGAGAATGGATAAGATAGGATCAAGTCGAGAACGGATCATATAAGGATAAAACCTGAGCAAATCCGGATTATTTTACTCATGCTATAATGCGTAATAAGGGATGGCACGAGATGCGAAAGGGAGTAGCAATGAAGGGGGTAATAAACGTCACCTCGTGCCGCGAATTCCTGCATTATCCTATCATAATGCAGCTATCACTATTACATCTCTTCTCCTTTATTAAGTTTTAGGTGGAAAAAAAGAATATCAATTTTTATAAATTTTCAGATATTGTTTTCTCTCAAAACCTCCTCTATCTCGGGAAGGGTGGCATTGGTCTTTATGCCAAGGCCGGTAAAATGAGTACGTGAGGCCTGATGACCCAGAGACATCAACCTCGATATGACATCCTCAATCTTGCCGGGTGTGATTCTGAGCTTCTCACAGATGCTATGATGGTCATAGTACATGGGCACGTCCACCTCCTTCGCGCAGGTGCTGAGGATCTTTTTAGCTCTGTTGCCAAGATCCCCCGCATCCAGGGCGCTGGCAATGACATCTGGATCCTGTATTTTGCCCAGCCATAGGGGGCCGGCCAGGGCGGTTCTGGAACGGCAGTGGCGGCATATGCCCACAGTATGCAGCAACCTGAGAGTCTCAAAGCTTCCGCAGCTATTGCAGTGCTCCAAATATCCCAGGGACTGCAATGATCTGTCTGCTGCTTCGGCCCCTTTGACCACTCGAAGGTAGGTACGAACATAGTGATCGGTGACGTGAGTGAGCAACGGCTCTGTACCCTTGTCCAGCCGGGCCAGCTCGCGCGCCGCCAGTCCAAGAAGGATTCGGGCCCCCATCTCCCGGTGATAGTCGGTGCACAGGGGAACAGCCATATATTTTCGGATGCCGCTTTTCAGATGAGCCCCGCAGAGAGGTGCGGTATCTGTAGCGGTGATGAAGAGGTATGAGCGGGCAGATCTGCTGGCAGCAGAGATATAGGGGGAGGGAGAACCGAATGGGTCCAGGTCTACCGCCTGAAAGTGCTCCTGGTGCATCAGGACATTGGCGTTTTTTTCGCTGACAATGCAGTCCAGCTGATTTCGGGCCACATTCCTTCGCATCACCTGAACTGCCCGGGGATCGAAATCATTGAGAGTCACCTTCTCCGTCCCTGCCTCTGCTGCCACCCTCATCCCCCGAATGCCGCTGGCGGAGAGGGCATCAAGGTACTCGTTGATCCCCAGGGCTCTGGTCATGGCTACCCCTATATCCCGGTTGAGTTGCATCCGGGGGTTGAAAAAGGCTCCTGCGACCTCGAATGCGATGGCGCCTTCCATATGGAGAGTCATCTAAAAATCATTCACTTCCTGGAAAGGAGAACTGCTCACATCCAGAGGCTCGGAGTCCTTCCACTGGGGCGGAGAGCTGGGCCGGGGAGAGGATATGACCATAACTCCTCCTTCCAGCCGGGCAGCAGGCCCTGTCTCCTCTTCTGGCTCGATGGCGGCATACCTTTTGACCAGGTTCCTTATCTCCGCCTGCTCCAGCCTGCCTTCATCGAAGGGACGGATCGACGGCATGCGGTCAAAGGAGTTGGATTCCGGTCCGGGAAGGGAGTAGGGCAGATCCCCAATGCCGTCCTTGTTCTCATCTTCTCCCTGATAGTCGCTATAATAGTTGCCCAGAGTGGTATTCCAGATATTGCGGCTCTGGTTCTCATAGGCATTGATGTTATTATCCTGAAAATTATTTCCAAATATGAGGTTATTCCGGTTCTCATTCATCCTTATGCCGTGCTTGTTCTCAGCGGCATTATTGGCATAGACGGCATTGAACTGGCAGCCTTTGGAGATCTCCAGGCCGTTGTAGTTGCCCCGGGCAACATTTCCTATGACCATGTTATGGCAGCTGTTCTCCTGCAGGGATAGGCCGATGCCAAATCCATCGATGATCTCACCTCTGCTATTGTCGATTAGGAGGTTGTCGGTGATGTTATTGTAGCTGGACCAGTTCGTCACCAGAATGCCGTAGTAGTTATGACCGAGCTGGTTTCTCCTCACCTGGTTGAATGAGGCATTCCACAGGGAAAGGCCGAAGGCGCACTCCGATATCAGATTGTCATCCATCTCTGCCCATTTTCCCTCTCTTAAGAGGATGCCAATATTTGAGTTTCTTATGATGCTGTTGTTCTTTACCGCAATATCTCTTGACTGCTCTATATCCAGCCCATATTTTTTGCAGTTCACTATGCTGCACCCTAAGACATTAAGGCCCCTTCCTCCATGAAGGAATAGGCCTGTATCGCAGCCATCCAATGTGGAATCCTGGAGGGTAATCCCCTCTACATCCAGGGCATAAATCCCGGCCTGGGCTCCGTAAATGCTGCTGTTTTTAATGGCGAGGTCGCTGCCCTCCACCACTACTGCCGAGTTGGGCATATCCAGGCGCTGGCCACTGGCAGCCTCGCGGTTTTCCATATAGTATTCGAACTTGGCAGCGGTGTCCTTTCCCACTCCGTAGATCTCGAAGCCATCGATTGTCACCCCATCGCTCTTCACCACTACCGCCGGATTCTGCTGGGTAGCGTTCAACACCGGTCTGCCCTCGCCGATCAAGGTTAATGGCCTGTCTATGGTGATGGAACTATATGTCCCCGGGCCGACTGCTATGATATCCCCCGCCTGAGCGGAGTTTATCGCCGACTGGATATCCTGGCCAGCTTGAATGCGATCGGCAGAGGCTGGGCTGAACAGGAGAGAATAGAACAGCACCAGAGCAAGAAGGCCAGTCCACGCCTTCCTCCCTTTGCAGATTCTAATGTCTGAAATGGCGCATACCCGTGAAGACCATGGCCATATCATGCTCATTGGCGGCATCAATCACCTCAGAGTCCCGAATGGATCCGCCGGGATGAATCACTGCTGTCGCTCCTGCCAGGAAGGCCTGATCCAGGCCGTCCCGGAAGGGGAAGAAGGAATCTGTGGCAGCAACAGTGCCGTTTGTGGACAGGCCGTGCTCCTCCGCCTTCTCTGCCCCAAAGCGGGCGGAGTCCACCCGGCTAACCTGGCCGGATCCTATGCCGATGGTCTGATTCTCAGTGGTGTAGACCAGGGCATTGGACTTGACATACTTGGCTATCTTCCAGGCAAAACGGAGGGCCCGGGCCTCAGAGTCTGTGGGGGCTCTTCTGGTTACCACCCTCCACTCCTTGATGTCGCCGGTATCAAAATCCTGCAGCATCATACCCCCGAAGATGGTCTTTTTGTAGTAGCCCCGGTACAGTTCGCTCTTTCTTTGCAGCAGGTCTCCTATGTCCAGGATTCTGCGGTTGGGCTTCTTCTCCGTGAGGAGCCGCAAGGCCTCTGCCTCGTAACCCGGAGCGAGAAGAACCTCAACGAAGCTGTCCCCTATGCACTGGGCCGTCTTCACGTCCACCATCCTGTTGAAACCTATCACCCCACCGAATGCAGACTTGGGATCGGTGGCAAAGGAGAGTCGGTAGGCCTCATCAAGGCTTGTGCCATAGGCCACGCCGCAGGGATTGGCATGCTTTACAATGACAGAGAGTGGCCTATTGCAGGCTTCCCCATCGTAATCCGAGAGGTCGATGAGCATCTCCAAGACCGTTTCTGCATCGACCATATTATTGTAGGACATCTCCCGACCGTTCAGCTTCCGGGCGGCGGGCAGCCCCAGACCCTGGTCATTTGTGTAAAGAGCAGCCCTTTGATGCCAGTTCTCTCCATAGCGCAGGTCCTGCACCTTCTCATAGGCAGACGCCACATAATTTGGCAGGCCATCCGCTTCAGGCTGAAGGCTAGCCAGCCTCTGAATATCCTTCTGCAGGCACCGGTACAGCACCTGAGCCTCCAGCATGTCTCTTGTCTTCTGGGAGAGGTCGCCCGTACTCCTGATCTCCTCCAGGACAGTGGGGCAATTCGAGTTATGCAATAGCACCGCACAGCCCCTTTCCATCGCCTGCCTGATGAGGGCAGAGCCATTCAAGGTATCCGCATAGTCCTGATCGCATACCAGGAGACAATCCTCGTTATGATCTTGGGGAGAAAAGCAGTCGCACATCTGCAGGCCAAGCTGCTCTAAGCCCGAGGAAATGGAGCAATCAATGTGGTCCTTGCCTGCCAGTACGACGACCTGTTTGATCTTCATCGAACCTCTCCCCCTTCATCGCTAACGGTATTTTAACCTTTTCCCATTAACACAGGAACACCCCTGCAATGTCCTCCCATCAGCAGATTGTGATCGACAATATTTAAACTCCCAGAGCATTATAAAGAGCATGGACTATGCTGAGGCACTCGATTCTCATCCTCTGGGATGTATCATCCGCTTTGAAGTGGTGCCTGGCTCATCCCGGCTGGCCGTTCCTTCTGGCTTCAATCCCTGGAGGAGGTCTTTAGAAGCCCGGCTGACTGAAAAGCCATCTCGAGGCAGGGCAAACCGCCAGCTGGTCGAGGAGCTGGCAAGGACATTGGGCGTGGCCGAATCCGGAATCGAGGTGATTAAAGGAGAGAAGAGCGGGCGAAAGCTTCTGCTGGTTAAGGGAATAGAGAAGGATAGAGCGGTCTTAATCCTCAAGCCTCTGCTGAATCAACAGAGAGGAAGATGAAATGAAGGGATCGGTCAGGGACAGAGAGCGAGAGGAGTGCAAGGATAAGGGGACCTATGATCTGGAAGCCTTAGAAGAGCTGCTAGCTGCCCTGGTCGAGGCATCGGGCCAGGGGGCGGCGACTATCGTTGAGGGCAGGCGGGATGAACTGGCCCTGCGCGCCCTGGGCCTGACCGGGCCGGTGATCATGGCCTCGCGCCGATCGGCCCTCGACCTGGCCGAGGATGCTGCCCGGAGCTACCGGGAGATCATCCTACTCACCGATTGGGATCGCAAAGGGGATGAGATGGCCAGGACCATCGAGCAGCATCTGTGGTCGGTGGGTTCCCGTCCCGATGGGGAGATCCGCTCTCGCATCAAGAAGCTGGTCCGAAAAGAGATTAAGGACGTGGAAAGCCTGCACCGTTACATGGAAAGGATGAGGTATCTGTTTGGCCCTTAGGATTGCAGTCACTGGCAGCCCAGGTGTCGGCAAATCAACACTGGTGGCAAAGGTGACCTCCGGGACGAAATTTAGCGTTGGCGGGGTGCTGGCCAGAGACAGGCGCTACAAGGATCGGCGAACTGGCTTTGAGCTTTTGGACCTATCCACAGGAATGGTGGGGATACTGGCCGACGAGTCAGGGAACGGTCCGCAGCTGGGAAAGTACCGGGTCCATATGGATGAGCTGGACCGGATCGGGGCGCAGGCGGTGGAAAATGCTCTTGGCTGCGATTTGATAGTGATAGATGAGGTGGGTCCCATGGAGCTTTCCAGTCACAGGTTCGTCCTTGCGATAGAGAAGGCCATCGCCTCCCCCAAGCCCATGCTGGTGGTGCTGCACCAGTGGTCCAACCACCGCCTGGCAAAGAAGATCCGGGGATCCTTTCGGGTATTGACAGTAACCAGGGAGAACAGGGATTCTCTTGTCGATGAGATTGTCCAGGCTCTGAAATAGGGGTGATGCTGCCAAGATCAAAATCCCGCCGTCTGGATCAGCTCAACCCCAGATCCCGCGCGATGCGAGCAGCCTCTTCTGCCTCTTGATCACGATGCAATGATCGGTAGGCTACGGCCAGATTCTTCCACGCAACTGCATACTCAGAGTCGATCTCGATCGCCTTCTGGAAGCACACAGCCGCCTCATCCTGCCGGCCAAGGGCCGATAAGGAGATCCCTTTGTTATTCCAGGGATAGATATCAAAGGGATCGATCATTATCGCCTCCTCATAACTCTCTATGGCCTCCTCATGCCGGTGCAGGTTGTCTAAGGCAGCTCCCCGATTGTTCCAGGCCCTCCTCCCGTCCGGTCCAAATGGATTCAGCTCGATGGCCCGGGCATAGCTCTCCACCGCCTCCTCGTACCGGCCGAGGATGTGCTGGGCAAAGCCTCTGACAATCCAGGTCCGCGGGTTATTGGGGTCGATGGCCAGAGCCTTTTGGCAGGATTTGAGGGCATCAGCGCCCCGATCAAGCTGGTTTAGTGCCACCGCATGGTTTCTCCAGGCATCCACGCTCTCAGGATTCAGGGATAGTGCCTTCTCCAGGACGCGCACTGCCTCTTCATACCGGCCAAGCTTGCGCAGAGCCACACCTTTCCGGTAATAGTGTTCAAATCCTTCTGTTCCACTTTCTGATCGCTCCCAGGCTGCGACTGCTTCCTCGTAATCTCCCCGCAGATAGAAGCTCTCTCCAATTGATCTGTCATCCTCTGTCATAACACCGCCGAACCTGCTACATGATATCCGTATCCTCGTTTCTCCTTAAACTAATAGCGTTGAGTCTGATCGGATGCAAGGCTCTTTAAGGGATCTCATCCATCCTCGGAGCCCAATTCTTTGCCAAAAGCATAAGGATAGCATATATTCTGGATTCATATTAGTAAGGTATATATATAATAAATATTACTAAAGTATTAGCAATGAAAGGGAGTGGTACGGAGGGAGGTTCCACGAAATCGCAGCGATCTGAGATACAGGGCAGAATGATGAATTTCCTCGATCTGGATAGCGACGGTCTGAGGAGGGTAGTTCTCGAGTCCATGGTCCAGTCACAGGAGTTTACCGTTTTATCTCTTCATGAAGAGGTGAGCAAGGAGGTCAACGTATCCAGGAAGGTTGTGGCCTCCATGACCGGCTACATAGGCTCCCGCCTGGGGATATTGCACATGAACAAGAAATCGTATCGTACGCCCATAACCTATGCCCTGAAAGATGAATATGCAGATATAGCCAGAGCAGTACTGGCTAGCTTATGACCAATGTGCTCAAGGCCCCAAGGACTGCCACTACATTAAAGGTCCGCTCCAAATCGGAGTACGCAATCAGCCGATCTCGAGATCCATACCATGAGCTGATGCTGCGCCTTTTCCAGGAGGAGGCAACCGCAGAGAGGGGGCAGAAATTCCTGGTCATTGTTGAGGAAAGGCAGAAGAGAGGAGATCCATTGAAGGCCAGTGAATGGAGGGAGCTTTTGGTCGAACTAAAAGTGAGCCGGTCTGCCTTTTATGCCATGAGAAACAAGCTGCTGGGTGCGGGAATGATCACCAATAAGGGCGGGGAGTACAGACTCTCGGGCATTTTCAGCCGAGATCTGATGGATATGGCCCGGTGGTGGTGGACGGCGGTTCTGGGCAATAATCTGGAGAACCTGTAGCTTTAAAACTCAAATGGAAAACCGCCCTTCGCCGGTATTCTAAGCCCCGGGTTCATGGCAAAGGCTCATACGCAGGCCTTTAAATCCGTGATCTGCCTTTCTATGGCCTCTACCACTTTTGCGTTCTCCATATACTCCAGGCTACCCTGACAGAAGGGGCAGACGAAGTTGGCATCGCTTGCTTCGTCGAATATGAACCTTGCACAGCCCTCTGTGCAGGCATAAAAGATGTTCTCCTTCTCATAGGCCAGCCTCTCTTCCAGCTTTCGCAACAGCCTTTTGGCCTCCGACTGCAGGGCTTTATCGAAGTTCTCTGGACAGAGCTGCCAAAGGTATGTGAGCCAACCGGAATCGGGATCTCGCTTCCGCCTGTATATGGCAAGCCTGTGCTCATAAAGCAGATAGAGAGTACGCCTCACAGTGTTCAGGCTGATTCCAGTGAGCTCAGCCAGTCGCTCATCGGTTATCTCCTCTTCTGGAATGCATTCTACAATTCTAAGACCCTCTTCACCAACAAGCTTGTTTAAATAAGCCCTGTGGATAACTTCCTCAATGACCGCCAATGAATCACTACCATGATGTGAGCTGTGTAATATAGGATTATTGCCGACCCCTAAAGCCGCATCCGATTCGACTCTTAGCCCTTCGGGATACGGCTGATCCAATTGCTGCCTCTCATGTTCCTGCATACTTCTCCCTGGAAATTGGAATGCATCGGTCCCTGATGCATTTGATTAATATAGGAACCTCCTTCTATATATCCCCATCGTGAAAATGTCTCATACATAGTTTCAGGGATTTTAATGAATCGGTCGGATATACGTCGATCTTTTCCAGTTGATCATCTGCGAATATGTGGTGACGATAACCGACACATGTGAAATAAATACGATTGGATGTTACAGATTTGAAGATTATGTATTAACAATTTTTAAAAAAATGAGAATGTATATTAGCTCATATCGATTCAGCTTCGCTGAAGAGGGACTTCAGCCTCTGGATGGACTGCAATGCCTGATTTGCCTCATTCATCTTTTGCTGCTCGTAATGTTGCAGGATCTCTTCGATGGGAGCCTTGAGGCGGTAGACCTTCATCGGCCTTCCTGTTCCATCGCTCCTGCACATCTTCTCTTCAATCCAGTTATTCTTGCGTAAGGTGCGAAGGGCGATGCTCACCTCCGGCTGGCGCAGATCTGAGCCCCTCTCTATCTCGCGTGAGGTGGCCTCTGTGCCGCTGGCCAGGAATGCTATCATATTGGATACCTTCCTTGGCACTCCCAGGCTTTTCAAAGTCTCTACGACCTCGATATCTCTCTCGTCAAATCTCATTACAAATGATTCTTTCATTGCTATCTCCTCCCTAATTTTCTTCCCTTGTAATAATTGAAAGAGCTTATGATATAAATAGTTTATTAATGTCAATAAATTTTTACTATTATTATTACATAGAGCAAAGCCCCTCCGACAAATAACTTTATAAAAATTTTTTTAAAAAATCTCCTCCGCTGTCGGCTCCGCCTGACCGGATCTCCCGGAAAGACTATTTTATCAGAATCCCTTCTGGCCCCCCCTTATCCTCTCCACAAACCTCTTCTTCTTCTCCACAGCATTTTGGGCTGCCAAATCCACCTTCCTGGTCATCTCCTCCACGTCCCGCACCGCCTCCTGGCCAATCGCCTTCTTTATGGGAGTGTAGGCCGCCTCTCGGAACCGTGGGGAGAAATCAGACCGCTTGCCATCGATATCCAGATAAGCTCCCTCTCCTTCCTCAACCCTGCCGATCTCGTCCACCTTCACCCCCACATCCCGAATGGCGGTGCCGATCGCCTCCGCCTCCTCCGGTGGGGCGATGATGAGAAGGGCATCGATGGACACCCCGAGATAATCGATTTTCAGCTCATTGAGCATCTCCAGCACCCGAGAGTTGACCAGCCTGCGCATCCTCTCCTCCTCGAAGATAAGCCTCACCCCGGCAGTATAGGAGATCTCCTTGGCGTCGCCCCGGATGCCCCCGTTGGTCACATCGGTCATGGCATGGATCTGAGCATTAACTTTAAGCAGCGCCTCGCTTGCCTCCAGGAACTTGATATTCAGGGTCTCATCCACCACCTCGTGCCGATTATAGTACAGAGCAGCAGAGCAGATCGTTCCCCCTCCCGCTCCCTCGGTCATCATGATCACATCCCCGGGCCGGGCGCTTTTTCTGGCGGTGAGCTTATCCGAGACTCCAACCGCTCCCACGCACCCAGTTAGCCGGTCCCCAATCACCATATCCCCACCGATGCGCAGGGTGCTCCCGGTGATGAGAGGAACGCCGATCAATTCCGAGACCGTGGCTATGCCTGCGATATGGTCGAAGAGCTTGGAGACATCCCCATCATCGGCCAGATGAACATCCGAGAGAAGGGCCACCGGCTTGGCTCCCATGACATAGACATCACGCAGGGCTGCCCTGGTGACATGAAATCCGGCCAAAAACGGATAGTCGCTCAGACGGGAGTGCATGCCGTCCACGGTCACCGTTATGTACTTGCCCCCCGCCTGGACCACACCCGAGTCGTCCAGTTGGCGGGAGTCGACCACTGCTTCTGTGCGGCCGATGACCTCAGCGATCTTGGTGTGGGTATAAAAGTCGCCTGAGCCACGCGAGCCCACCCCAAAGTCGCCCATGCTGACCCCCACATTGTTCAGCTGGAAAACCTCTCCCCTGGGATCTAGGGTCGCTTCGGCCTCCATCAAGACCGCTTCCGCCAGGATAGCAGCCCGATCGCTTGGGATCTCCTTTACCTCTCTGATCAGATCGATGAGCTTGGACTTTATCGCAGGGTCCCGTCTCCTCAAACCACGCTTGGCAAATCCTTCCAGATCCATGAGAGATCATTTGACCTTCCCATAGATATTATCATCTCCTAATTATCTTCTGCCAAATAGCCTCTCCAGCTGGCTCTGGTCCAGGGTGATCATCACCGGCCGGCCGTGGGGACAGGTTGAGGGATTGCTGCAACCCTGCAGATCATGTAGCAGCTGCTCCATCTCGGCGAGTGTAAGCTCCTTTCCTGATTTTATGGAGCCCCGGCAGGCCAATAGCTTGAGGATCTCATCCCGGCTGACTGAATTCGGCCCCGGTTTTCCCCGCAAAAACAGCTCTTTTAGGACATCATGCACCGACTCTGCGCTCTCGGTCCTCTGGCCGAGGGCGGGAACCGATCGAACGCTGTAGGACCGTCCTCCAAAGGATGAGATCTCAAAGCCGATATCATCCAAGACCTCCTTCCAGGAGGAGAGCATGATCTCCTCGCTGGCCATGAGCTCGATCGTCACCGGACAGGCCAGCTCCTGGCGGATCAACCTTTTCCGGTATCGCTCTTCCAGCCCCTCAAAACGAATGCGCTCTGCAGCAGCATGCTGATCGATGAGAACCAGCCCTTGATCGCTCTCAGCCACAATGTAGAGCCTCTTGATCTGGCCCAGGATCTTCAGGCTTGATCTCTTCTCCATTTCCGGCAGGGCTTGGTCCAAAACGGTATCCTCCTCCACATCTAGGGGAAGAGTACTCTGCAGAGCATTCTGGGCCAATGTCTCCTCCGAGGCAGTGATCTGATCGCTGGGCTTCAAGCGTTCGGAGGCTATGCTCTTGGCATAAAAAGAGAGGGCTAGGGCAGCTTCCTGGGTGATGGCAGAGCAGATCTCATTCTCATGGAGCAGCCGGATTTCCCTTTTGGCCGGATGGACGTTCACGTCCACCAGATCCGGGCTAATCTCTAAGGAGAGGACGGCGATGGGGCTCTTTCCCGGAGGGATGATGTTTCTGTAGGCCTCTCGCAAAGCCCCGGCCATGGACCGGGAGGAGACTGCCCTGCCATTGACGAAGATGAATATCCTGTCCGAGCTGGCCCTCAGACTGAAGGCATCGCCGATCATACCCTCTATTCTCCAGCCCCGGCCGGATGCCTGCAGAGGGGCCATTCCTGCCACCGCTTTCAATCCGAAGATGCGGGAGAGGACGTCGTCCCAGGAATTGGATCTTGCCGATTTGAAGTGAGTGCGGCTGCCTGAGAATAGCTCAAAAGCGATATCATAGTGGATGATGGCCAGCTCGGTGATGACATCGATGATATGGACCAGCTCCGATTCCGCTCCCTTGAGGTGTTTTCTCCTTGCCGGGACGTTAGAAAAGAGATTCCAGACGACGATCGATGTGCCCGCAGGACTGCCCACCTCCTTTGCCTCCGCCACCTTTCCGTTCTCTATGCGAAGATAGCTGCCAGATAGAGCATCCCTGGTCTTGGTCCGCACCTCGACAGCTTTCGAGACGCTGGCGATGCTGGCCAAGGCCTCGCCTCGAAATCCCAACGTGACGATCTTTTCCAGGTCCAGAGCCCCGGAGATCTTGGAGGTGGCGTGCTTTTGGAAAGCCAGGGGGAGGTCGTCCGGATCTATGCCGCTGCCATCATCTGTCACCTTGATTAAGCTCTTTCCGCCATCTTGGACCTCGATCAACACCTTATAGGCACCGGCATCGATGGAGTTTTCCACCAGCTCCTTTGCCACCGAGGCAGGCCTCTCGATCACCTCACCGGCAGCGATCTTATTTACCGTCTCCTCATCCAGGGCCCTGATCCTCTTCATCTCTTATCCTTCCTCCCTCTCCCTTTGCATCCGCTGATATTGGGCGAGGCGGTCCAAAGCCTCCCTGGGGGTCATCATGTCCAGGTCCAGTGATTCGATCTCCTCTAAGATGGGATCCTTCTTCTCGCTCTCCGCTTCCGCGGCCATATTCCCGTCGTCATTGCCATCGAAGAATATGAGCTGGGTGTAGCGAGAAGATCTCCTCTGACTTCTCCCGCCCGATCCAGGCTGCAGAAGGGCCTCCTTTTCTATCTCCCTCAAGATCTGGTCTGCCCTTTTTGTCACCGTCCTGGGAACGCCGGCCAGGCGGGCGACATGCACTCCATAGCTCTTGTCCGTCGCCCCCGGTACAACCGTTCGCAGGAAGGTGATTGCACCCTTATCCTCCTTTACGGCAATGCTGTAGTTTCTCACTCCGGAGAGGATGCTCTCCAGATCAGTGAGCTGATGGTAGTGGGTGGCGAAGACTGACTTGCATTTGATGCTCTCATGCAGGTACTCGGATATAGCCCAGGCCAGGGACAGGCCGTCAAAGGTGCTGGTCCCCCTGCCCACCTCATCCAGGAGAACCAGGCTCTTTCTGGTGGCAGAAGTGAGGATGTGGGCGATCTCAGTCATCTCTACCATGAATGTGCTCTGTCCTGCGGACAGGTCGTCATATGCCCCCACCCGGGTAAAGACCTGGTCCACCAGTGAGAGGGAGGCATAGGCAGCAGGCACAAAGGACCCGGTCTGGGCCATGATCGCCGTCAGGGCTATCTGGCGCATGAAGGTGGATTTGCCTGCCATGTTCGGGCCGGTGAGGATTATCAGACGGTTGCGGTCTCTGTCCAATAGGACGTCATTGGGCACAAAAGCGCCACGCATCGCCTTATCCAGCACCGGGTGGCGGCTGCTGCGAATCGAGATTCTTCCCTCTTGATTGAACTCCGGCCGGATCATATTGTTCTCCCTGGCCACCTCCGCCAGGGAGATCAGCACATCGAGCTCTGCCAGTGCCGTGGCCCTCTCCTGGATGGCTCCCGCCTTTCTGGCGACCAGATCCCGCACCTGATAAAACAGCTCCTGCTCCAAAGATACCGACCTCTCCTGGGCGGAGAGGACTCGAGACTCCATATCCTTGAGCTCCGGGGTCACAAATCTCTCCCCATTGGCCAGGGTCTGCTTGCGAATATAATCCTGGGGAACCAGATGCAGATTTGCCCGCGAGACCTCGATATAGTAGCCGAATACATTGTTAAAGGCGATCTTGAGAGATTTGATGCCCGTCCTCTCCTTCTCCGAGCCCTCCAGGCGGCTGATCCAGCCTCTTCCGTCCCTCAAGAGCTCCCGGAGCTGGTCTATCTCCGGATCGTAGCCATCCCTGATCACCCCTCCATCCCGAACATGGACGGGCGGATCCTCTATTATCGATCTCTCTATCAGGGAGACGATATCATCCAGGGGGGAGAGCCTGGCTGAAAGATCCTGCAGATATGAGCTTTGAGCCGAGGACTGATCATTCATGAGGATCTCCTGCAGGCGGGGCAGCATCTCCAGGGTGCTCTTCAGGACGGACAGCTCTTTAGGGCTGGCGGATTTGCATGATATCCGGCTTAAGAGCCTCTCCAGGTCAGAGGTGCCCTTGAGCTCCTCTGCCAGGCTGCGGTGCAGCAGGGATTTGCCGGCAAGCTCCTCTACCGCATCCAGCCTGCGGGCTATTGCCTGCTCGCTCTGCAGGGGCATTTGCAGCCAGCGGGCAAGGGTTCTCGCCCCCATGGCGGTCTTCGTCTGGTCCAGGAACTCCAGCAAGGTGCCCCTGCGAGAGCGGTCGCGGATGTTTCTGGTGATCTCCAGGTTTCGTACTGTGACCTCATCCAGAACCATATAGTCCGATCCCGAGTAGATCTGAACATCCTTCAAGTGCCCCAGAAGGTCGAAGCGAGAGGCATTCAGATAGGAGAGGACTGCTCCGCAGGCCCTCTGGGATAGAGCTCTTCCCTCCAGCCGGAGCCTCTCTTTCCAGTCCGGTCCGTAGCGGTCGGCCAGGGCGGCCTCTGCCCTCTCCGCGGAGAAGCAGGGCTCCTCCAGGATCTGCAGGCTTGTGCCCTCCCAGTGGAGGGAAAAGGAAGACAGGCACTCCGCCGGCCGGAAACGGGCCAGCTCGGAGTAGAGGCGGTTCGATGGAACCTCCGTGGTCAAAAACTCGCCGGTGGAGACGTCCACAAAGGCAAGGCCCACATTCTCATCCCCTTTCACTATCGCCGCCAGGAAGTTGTTGCTGGACTCGTCCAGCATAGAGGGCTCGATTATTGTTCCCGGGGTCACCACCCGGGTGATGGCTCTTTTCACCAGACCCCGGGCGAGTTTGGGGTCCTCCACCTGGTCGCAGATGGCCACCTTATGCCCCGCCCGGATGAGCCGGGCAAGGTAGGCATCGAGAGAATGATAAGGGACCCCTGCCAGGGGGATCTTCTCTCCCTGGTCGTCTTTCTGCCGGGAGGTGAGGGTGATGTTCAGATCGCGGGCCACGATGACTGCATCATCGGCAAAGGTCTCGTAAAAGTCGCCCACCCGAAACAGGAGCAGAGCATCTGGATAGAGCTTCTTGTTCTGGTAGTACTGCTCCATCAGGGGAGAGGGCTTAGCTGGGGGCATTATGATCTATGGTTTTTTCGTTTTTCATATTTCATCTTCTCTGTGCATGGGGGACAAGCTCCTTGGGGAGGACGGTAGCAAAGGATTCTGTCAAGATGTTGATCTATCACTGTCTGCCAAAAAAGGCTTTGGTTGAGCAAAGAGACTTCGAACGGAACACTGAACGGATGCGAAAAGAAAATAGAGAGAGGATGCCGATCTTTTCGGCATCGTTACCTTCACTCAGTTATGCGGTCTTCACTCCCTCAAAGCTTCCCGTCCAGGACTCTCCGCGGGCAGAGAGGGCGGAAAACTCTCCGCTGGCCATATCCCCATTCAGGTTGAGATAGAGCTTGTAGAGATCTATGGGGTTTATGGTGATGATATCCAGCCTCGCGGTTCCATTTCCATAGACCTGTCCCGATACTGCTGCATCGATGGTGCTGTTCTCCACCCTCATCTTGCCCGCACCCAAGAGCTGATCATCTTTCTGGAAGAGGGTTAAAGCCATGCTCCTCTGGAGGCTGTCGTTCAGGGCAAATGACCAGCTTCCTCCCAAAGAGGGCAGCGCGACCTCGGCGGGAGGAAGCTCTGTAGTCTCTGCCATAGCGGTGGCATTCTCCTCTGTGGTGGCGTTGTCCACGGTGGATGCACTCTCGTTCTCAGCCTCTGTGCTCGCCGCCTCGGCCTCGGCTCGAGAGGCCTTGGGGTCCTTTGAGGTATCGCTCAGAGTCTTCGGCATGCTCCAGTCCATTGAGCTCTCGTTCTCTCGAAGCGCTCGGGATTGTTGCGGGGTTGTAGGAGCTTTAGAGGTCATTTCTTCGCCGCTTATCAGCTCATCAGCACTCAGATACTGCTGGTTTGTCCAATCGACAGATAGAGCAGTCACTGCCAGAAAGGCAATGAAGAACATGAATAATGCAATTGACAATTTGAATCTCATGGCATCTCGACCTTATTTCAAATCCGGCATGAGCTTTATAGTTGATAAGCTTAATGGTTATACGACAAAAAACGTATTTTTTCCCATCTATGCAATCTTTCCCATGGCTATGCCCTTCTCAGTGATAAATCTGGCACTATAGATATGATAGTCCCCATAAATGGATTTCCCGTTCATGGTAAGAGAAAGGCGGAATAGCGAGAGGTCTTCTGAGAGGATGTCCAGATCCAGCTTGTTTCCTGAGATTGTGCCGCTGGCAGAGACGTTCTGCTCTATTCCGTCCGCCATGATCCTGCCCTTGCCGAATAGGGCATCGTTCGATTGGTACATCTCCATTTCCACACTCCTATCAAGGCTATCTTTCAGATCCAGCTTCCATCGGACCATGGGGCTCAAGAGCCGGGATTTTAGCCCGGTAGCCTCCTGGCCTACTTCTGCTTCCTCTACATTCTTTCCCATCAGAACAGGCGTGGCATTGCCTCTCTGGTCCTGCCAGGATTTAGTATCCTGCGCGCTGGCGTCAAGAGTGATCACCGCTGCCAGGAAGAGGAGGATGAGAATGCTGACCGGATATCTCATCCATCCCATTCCGATCCCGACCTGTGCACCTCTATACTCTCACCCTTTTTCATCTTCTTTATGATCCTCTTGGCCATCTCCGAGGATTTGGCTATGCGGATATCTCCCCTTCGGCCCACAGTGGCGGTGAAGGCGGGCTCATCCCCTACAGAGACATCGACTGACTCACCGGCCATGCCGTCCAGCCAGAGGATGATATGCTTTGCCGTCTCCTCCATCCTCGGCTCAGGAACAGAGGGCTCGTCCCTCGCCCGGACATCGATATGCATACCCAGGCTCCTCTCGATCTGGTCGATGTTCTTTCCCGCCTTGCCGATCACCCTTGCAGCATCCTCTTGAGGAACATGGATCACTGCGCTGGAGTCGGTGAGCATCTCCACCTTGAAGGGCCCACGTACATGATGAGAGATCTCCTTCTCAATCTCCCTGCTGGCCAGATTCCAGGAGGGCTTTCTCTCCTCTCTGGTGACGGGCATCACCACGATCTGCTCTCCGTAGGAGTACACCTCGTACTCCGCCTGGCCGCTCTCGAAGTCCTTGACCACTATCACCGGCCGGGCTAAATCAGCCTCCACCATTCCCGAGGGAACCTTGACCACAAACTCCACATCTAAAACCTTGGTGACCTCACCTCTCTCGATGAAGACCACGGTGTCCACCACCTGAGGTATCATGCCCAGCTCCACCCGGCCAAGGAGCCTCTGCAGGGCATCGATGGGTTTGTTGGCATGGACCACGCCGATCATCCCCACCCCGGCAAGCCTCATATCGGCAAAGACCTGGAAGTCGCGCGTCTTTCTGACCTCATCGTAGATGGTATAATCAGGCCTGACCAGGAGCAGTATATCTGCCGATGCCTCCATGCTCCCCTCCAGAGGGCCGTACTGGGTGATCTCCGGGGGAACCTGCAGATCGCGAGGAGATTCCAGAGTTTTGACCACATAGCTGCAATCCAGAAGGTACTCGGCCAACCCTGCCGCGAATGTGGACTTGCCCGACCCCGGCGGACCGGCGATGAGAATTCCCCTCTGCCCTTCTTTGAGGCGGGTCTTGAGCATGCTGCTATGGCGGTAGGAGTCAAAGCTCACCTTGGCCACCGGTCGAACGGCGGTGATCTCCAGGCCGTCGGAGAAAGGCGGCTTAGCGATGGCGATCCTCATCGGCCCGATCTGAATTATCGCTGCCCCGATCTTCTCCATCTCCACATAGCCGTCTGGATCCGCTTTGGCTCGCTCATATATCTCCCGGGACAGATCCCTCAGCTCCCTCTCCGAGGAGGGCCTTTCGCCCAGCCGAACCAGGGAGAAGTCCCCCACATGGCCCCTCTTGGCCATGGGAATTGCGCTCTCCTTGAGGTGAATGGATAGGGTATCCTCGGTGAAGTATCTCTCCAGGGACAGAGGCTTGATCGCCTCCCTTTGGGGGCGGACGTACTCCACATCCAGGCCCATCGCCTCTGCCACCCGGGATTGAACCTGATCGCTGGTGAGGAAGGAGGCGCCCAGCTCAAGGGCGACATCCCTGATCATAGCATCGATCTCTCCACCACCGGCGAGCTTGATCTGATCCAGGTTTGGCCTTATTCCTACATACTCCAGCTCGATCCTGCCGGCTTTAGCCAGCTCGGAGAGCTTTCTCAGCTCCTCCAATCCCTTCAGGCCGATCTCTCGGCCGTGGTTGGCCTGGGCTTCCAGCTCCGCCACCACAGCCTCGGGCACTACAATTCTCCTGCCCTGGAGCTCTCCAGACTTGATCCTGGCAGAGACTCTGCCATCTATTACCACGCTGGTATCTGGCACTAGCGGTTGCGCCATTGTCGAAAACATCCTTTAATTATCAATTATTGTCTAAATCAAAAATAGAGCTAGAGATATACTATATCCATCTTTCGCTTTTTGGCAATCCACTCCAGGACATAGTCAATATCAAGCTGCCTTCTGATCTGCAGGTTGGCCTCAAGCGCCATGACGGGACCATTCTTCAAAGCCTCGGATATCTTGCGAGAGGCCTCCTCTCCAAATCCCGGATCGAGCCTCTTTATGATGTAAAGCCTGATATCGCTGCAGGTGAACCCTCCATCCGTAAGATGCCCAAACTCGATGCAGATATTTCCCGGATTGGAGAGCATGCGGAAGTCTACGCTGTAGCTGGCGAACTTGCTCCTATCATATAGCTTTCTATCGCTGAATCCAGGCCTGAGATCCTCGTCCAGAATATCTTGGCCCAGCTTCATCAGCTCCTCCCTTTCCTGACATGAGTATTGATGGCAGCCGGCCAGCTTCAAGGCATTCAGGTTCTTCAGAGAGGTCTTCTTCTCATGGCAGTGCTCATTTTCGTCGACCGCCCAAAAGTCGTTGCTCAGGGGAAATGAGCCTCGTGCATAGCTATCGCAGTTTTTGCATTTCAATCCAATTATGACCTCTTTATCCAGAAACGGTGCGATGCCTTCCATTGTCTCCATGACATCAGCGATGCGAAAGTCTGATCCTTCTCCGAGATGCTTCTTCGCCTCCCGGATTGCCTGGAGTATCTCGTACTTGTTGTCCATAGGCTGCCAACACCTTCCAGGTCCAAACCTGGACATGTGAACCCTTATTAAAGAAGCGTATCACAGATAAATAGATTGCCGCAGCCTTATAGCAGATCGCCTCCTTGAGTTGCAGTATGATATTCTCATATCATTTATGCAATAATATCAAATATCCTTTTATTCCCCTGAAAAACAGCTCTAACTGGCAGAGTGCAATTGAGCATTGTCCTCACAATGCTGCATGGCTGCAGGCCAGTGCAGTCTGCCAGCAATGGTTCAGGTGATACAAATATGCCAATAGACAGCGGAGACACAGCCTGGGTCCTGGTCTCAACCGCCATGGTCATGCTCATGACCCCGGGGGTGGGCCTATTCTACGGCGGCCTGGTGCGCAAGAAGACTGTGGTATCGATGATTGGCCTCTCCTTCCTGGCCTTTGCCCTGGCCAGCGTTCAGTGGGTTTTCCTGGGCTACAGCCTATCATTCGGCCAGGATATAGGCGGAGCAATAGGTGCTCTGGATTACCTGGCCTTGAATGGCATAGGCCTGGGCGAAGCGCCACTGGCGGAAAATCTGCCCCATCTGCTCTACGTCGCCTTCCAGATGGTATTCGCTGCAGTGACCCTGGCCATCCTCACCTCAGCGGTGGCGGAGAGGGTGCGCCTTGGCTCCTTCATCGTGCTCGCTCTGCTCTGGACCACCCTGGTCTATGATCCCCTTGCCCACTGGGTCTGGGCAGGTGGCTGGCTGGCTCAGATGGGAGCCCTGGACTTTGCCGGTGGGACGGTGGTCCATATAAGCTCCGGCTTCTCCGCCCTGGCCATAGCGATGGTGATTGGAAAGAGGGTGGGCTTCGGCTCCTATGTCATGGAGCCCCATAATATCCCCATGGCCATGCTGGGCGCCGGACTGCTGTGGTTTGGCTGGTTTGGCTTCAATGCCGGCTCCGCTTTGGGAGCGAACGGCCTTGCTGCCTCCGCCCTGGTGGTGACCAATACCTCCGCTGCTGCTGGTGCTCTGACCTGGCTCCTCTCCAGCTGGCTGAAGGGCAAGCCCAGCGCCCTGGGAATGGTGAGCGGCGGCATAGCCGGCCTGGTGGCTATAACCCCTGCCGCTGGCTTTGTGGACGTGCTTGGAGCCCTGGCAATCGGAGCGGTGGCCGGGGTCCTCTGCTATATGTCTCTCCTCTTCCGGGTGAGCCGGGGGCTGGACGAGAGCTGCGATGCCTGGGCAGTCCACGGCATGGGCGGCCTGTGGGGAGCGGTGGCTACGGGCATATTCGCCACCTCCGCAGTCAACAACTACACTGGCCTATTGCAGGGCAACTTCAATCAGTTCGCTGTGCAGATCATGGCCGCAGGCATATCGGTGGTCTATGCCTTTGTGGTGACATATGCCCTGGCCAAGCTGGTGGACTCGTTCATGGGCTTGCGCGTGACTGAGGACGAAGAGTATGTGGGCCTGGATATATCCCAGCATGGGGAGAAGGCCTATGCCTGAAGGCGGTGAATGATAATGAAAAAGATCGAGGCAATAGTACGGCCGGAGAGACTGGAGAGGGTCAAAGAGGCTCTGGAGGAGATAGGCGTGGTGGCCCTGACCACCACGGAGATCCAGGGCAGAGGTGAGCAGAAAGGAATCAAGCTCCAGTACCGGGGAGGCACAATGGAGGTCGACCTCTTAACCAAGCTCAAGCTGGAGCTTTATGTAGCTGATGAATCCGTCGATCCAGTGCTTAAGGCCATCTGCGATTCTGCTCGAACCGGCAAGTTCGGGGACGGCAGGATCTTCGTGAGCCCGGTGGAAAGATCGGTGAAGGTGAGGACGGGAGAGGTCTTCACCTGAATTTTTTTTGATTTTCAATTGGAGGACAAGAGCCCTAAGGGCAGCCTGGGCACCAGCCAGCGCACAAACTCCTTATAAGACCTTTTGGCAGCAGCGATCTCGATATACCTGTCTAATACCTCATTATGCCGTTCCAGCATCCAGGAGAAGGCTTTGGGATGACTGTGCATGGCCTGGGACAGGATCAAGGCATATCTGAGCTCCTCACCCAGCTCTTTGTTGCATCTCTTCTCATAGAGCCGGGCAACATCTCTCTCTTTCTCCTCTCCTATCGCCCTTGCCGCCATCTCTCCCGAACGCAAAGCATAATAGATGCCCTCACCGGTGAAGGAATCCACCAGGCTGGCTGCGTCCCCCGTCAAGAGCACCCTGCCCAGGGCGATCCTCTTCTTCTTACCTCCTTGCGGTATGGTGTGGCCATGAATTATTGTCTGATCCCGCTCAAAGCCGTTGTCCTCAAGAAATCCTTTCATTATCATGCGGGGATAGCGGATCTGGGATGCCAGGCCTCCTATGCCCACGGAGTAGTACCCACGATGAGGAAAGATCCAGCCATAGCCTCCGCTTGCTATCCCGAAATGAATATCCAGAAGGCTGCCCAGTCTGGCCTCAATATCCCTATCATCCGCTTCGATCTCTGTTACCAGACAGACCCCGATATCATCTCTTGAGGCCTTTCCCGATATCTGGTTTCTTAAAGGATCCTGGCCGGAGGCAATGACCAAAAATCTTGATCTATAGATCTGATCACCTGTCTGAACGGATACATGATCCTCTTTGCTGCTGTAGTTCAGAACACGAGAGAATGAGACACTGGCCCCGGTCTCGATTGCCTTCTGGAGGAGGAACTGGTCAAAGGCGCTCCGGCTGATCAGAGTGCTGAGTCTGTAGCCCTTGACCTTATCTTGAACCCAATCATGGAAGTGGATCCGAGCTCCGGTTATAGCCTTCTCGCATATGGTTTCGGGAAGACGAAGGTCCAGCCAGGAGGTCGCTCTCTCCGATAGAGCCCCACCGCAGGGCTTGTAGCGGGGAAACTCCTCCTTTTCCAGGATTAAGACCTTAAGGCCCATTCCGGCTGCTATCCGGGCGGCAGTCGAGCCAGCCGGACCAGCGCCCACCACAACCAGATCAAACACAAATAATCATCTCCCCCTAAAGCGAATGCCTCTAACCTGCGCCGTAATCAGTGCCATAACCTATGCCGTATCCTTGGGTATAAACCGGCCAGTAATAGTAGATGCCCAGATCGCTATTCCAATAGGGATTGGAGAGCTGATTAGCATAGGGATCGGCATAATAAGAATATCCCGTGCCCGGCACATAGTACTGTCCATATGGTGTGTAATCCCCATAAAGGAAAGAATAGGCCTCCAACATCCAAAGGGCATCCTCATAATACTCTTTGCCAGGACAGGTTCCCTGGTAGAAGGACTCCAGATCGCAATAACCGCCATCCGGGAAATAGCAGTTTCCATCTTTAGGACATCCTCCATGGTTAACGCAATAGGCCTCCAGAGCGTTTCTTGCAACACAGCCACTACTGCTGCTCATTCCTATTGCAGCTGCGGGCCCCATTATCATCAGGAGCAGTGCTGCAGATGTCAATACAACATTTATTCTCATGATCATCCCCCACGAATTTGCGATTATTTCTTTTGCCCAATCTATGAAAGATTTTTGGTCGAATGCCAAGTGATCTTCAACTTTGACCAGATGGATTCCTGCCGGCGGACTGAAAAAAAGGAAGAAAAGGGCTCAGGATTGGTTATTGGCGAACTCCAGGTGGGTCACGCTCTCGTTTATGACCTCTGCGGTGAACTTGCCATCAGCGGGTGAGATAAGCGTCCAGCCTGCTTGAAGGACCTCTTTGATTGTATATACACCAGGAAGCTGGTTGAGGAAGACGAATTTTCCGTCTGCTGCGGTGTTGACGCTCGTGATAACTACCCCCTCAGGTTGCTCCAGGTTGACTGTCCAATTGGCAAGGCCAGATTCGTTGACATTCATTACCCCATTTCCGTCCAGATCCTCGAAGACAACGCCCTCAATGGTGTATCCCTGTTCCGTTTCAGCGACGGCATCAGCTGCTGCGGTCTCATTCAGAGCTACAGTCTC
>DAIO01000216.1:0-8496 GCA_002498745.1 Methanosaeta sp. UBA533
GATGAGGGTCAGAGCCACAGTCACAGTGACCTCTGTTGGAAGGACGGGGGTGGAGATGGAGGCCCTCACAGGGGTGAGCGTAGCTCTGCTCAACATCTGGGATATGGTCAAGTATCTGGAGAAGGACGAGACGGGCAACTATCCCGAGACGGAAATTGAGGAGATCCGGGTGCTGGAGAAGGTGAAAGGGGAATAGCTCTCGATGCAGGAAATCATACTGCTCTGGAATTATGTGGGTCGGCGTATAATATCCCTTCTCCGCTGTTGAGCCCTTGCCTATTCCTTTTTCCTTTCTATTTCTCCTCTACAGTATCATTGGCCACCAGCAATGCAATCTCATTTCTGCGGAGCGTTCCGGCATAATAAAAGCCATGGACAGGCCTTTTTCGGTACTGGTTGTGACCACCGGTGCAATCATCTCGATCTTCTCCCCTTTCTCGTTCTCTCCGGATATATATCTGAACAATGGGCCGAAGGCATCGTTCTCGTCCTGTGCAGCTGCTGTGGCCTAGATCTCCTCGGGATACTCCCTGATCTCCACACCATTATCCAGCGTCTCCATGACCTGGTAGCTTGCCTGGGGTACGGACATCGTAATGAACACTCCATAAAGGGTCCAGATAACCAGCAGCAGGATGATGGCCAGCCCTGCCTTAATCAGCCAGGATGAATTCATGAAAATGCCTCAAATTCCATAATCCGGATGATTATTAGAGATTCATCTCAGAGATTTATAGCTTTTCAGCTTCCAGGATTTTCTCGAAAGTGAGGATCATGATTGCCGACATTGTATGAGTTGGGATCATTACTACTAACTTGCGGTGCCAGGGATTGGTGGAGAGAAGCGCGATCGGGCATTGCTCGATGAAGAAATCGCCTTAAGTTCAAGACAGTCCGAAGACTGCGCTGCCTGGCTGATCTATCTTGGATCTCATATTGGGAAATCTTTTTTAGAGGCAGGGACATGTTGTTAATGCTCTGGTGAGATAGATGGAGGTTCTGGTTAAGAAAGGTGGGATAATTGAGCTTCCGAGTTCAATATTATCTGAAATTGACCTTTGTGAAGGCAAACGAGTAGCTCTGCGCGTGAAAGACGGAGAATTGATCGTCAAGCCGATCAAGAGTCTTACTGACCAACTTGCTGGCTCAATCAAATTAGATGACCAAAAACTTATAGAAGAGATAATCGAATCCGAGGATTGGCTATAATTAGCTCTCTGGATTTCGCTTGCGCTTCAATCCAAGATATTTATAGATACGAACATATTTTTGTATGGTGCACTGGACTATACAAAATACCGAGCGTATAGGTGGAGGACTCATTGAAATTATAGGTTTTCGGATCAACAAATCAGATTACTTGCATTGGTATTTCCTGCAAAGTTCTCATAAGATTTGATGTCTTTAGATGAGTTCTATGCTTCATACTTATGGAAGGTTTTGGATCCAACTATTTCGAGTGAGGCTTTTCATCTCGCTCCTGCATCTCCATCGCCTTCAATTCCGCTTCCAATTGCTCGACTGTCGGCAGACTGCCCTTCAAGCTTTCAGGAAGCGCCTTGGAGAGCTGGTATTCCGCAACACCTATCGGTTGATGCATATTTCTCAGGGCGTACTCCACCACCACGCGATTCTTGTCCCGGCATAGCAGGATGCCTATGGTTGGATTATCCTGGGAATGCCGGAGCAGATCGTCCGCTGCAGAGAGGTAGAAGTTCAGCTTGCCCGCATGCTCGGGCTTGAACTCGGTGGTCTTCAGCTCCACCATCACAAAGGACCGCAGCCTCAGGTAGTAGAACAGGAGGTCCAGATAGAAATCCTTGCCACCGATTTCAAGATGACCACATTGTGCCACCAGGATATTTGTCCAGCAAGCTGCTGGACTATTTCCTCGCTTGGACAAGCCTCAGCGAAGGCTCTCATGTAAAACAGGTTGGCCCGGGATAGCCCCCTCATGTCGGTGAACTCCCAGCACAAATCATTTGCCAGGCGTTCGATAACCTTTGCTCCCCAGCCTTCTCGACCCTGACGCTTCAGGATTTCTTGTCCAACCCGTCAGTTTAACAAGATTAATTCCCTGTTAAATAGTTGAGATTATCTTCTACGTCCTTTCCCCTTCATCGCTTCTACAAACGCCAGGAACGGCGGCGATGGCTTGCCCGGCCGGGACTTCATCTCCGGGTGGAACTGAGATCCGAAGAAGAAAGGATGCTCTGGAATCTCACAGATCTCCATCAGATCACCGTTCCTGCCTGAGAAGATCATCCCCTTCTCCTCGATGGGCTTGATATAAGCGGGATTGACCTCATATCTGTGCCTGTGCCTCTCCACGATATTGGTTTTGCCGTAGATCCTGTGCGCTAAACTGCCCTCCAACAGGTGAGCGGGATAGTTTCCCAGGCGCATGGTTGCCCCCATCTGCCTGATCTTCTCCTGTTCAGGCAAGAGAGCAATCACCGGATGAGGGGTCTCTCCAAACTCAGTGCTTCCCGCTCCATCCAGGCCGCAGACGTTCCGGGCATACTCGATCACCGCCAGCTGCATGCCAAAGCAGATCCCCAAATAGGGAACCTTCATCTCCCGGGCATACTGCACCGCCTTGATTTTACCCTCTGTGCCCCGGGAGCCAAAGCCTCCCGGCACCAGAATGCCGTCCGCCTCCCGCAAGATGAGGTCAGATGATCCGTGCTCCAGCTCCTCGGCATCGATCCAGACGATCTCCGGCCGGACGCCGGCCTCAATCCCCGCATGCTTCAGAGACTCCCGAATGGAGAGGTAGGCATCCTCCATCGGATCGGCGCACTGCTGACCCACGGTGTACTTGCCCACGATCGCCACCTTCACCGATCCCGAGACATCTCCCATCTTCCTTACAAACTGGTCCCAGTCCTTCTTCTCCTCCAGTGGAAAGAGCCTCATCTCCTTCATTATGTACCTGGCAATGCCCTCCGCCTCCATCTGCAGGGGCACCTTGTAGATGTCATCAGAGTTGTGGGCGCTGATCACCGCCTCTGCCGGCACATCGCAGAACTGGGCGATCTTGTGCTTGGTCTCTGGGAGCAGGGGATTCTCACATCGAACCACGATCATGTCCGGCTGCAGGCCCAGCTCCCTCATCACCTTTACGCTATGCTGGGTGGGCTTTGTCTTCTGCTCCCCATCGGTGGTGGAGGGGGCTAAGGTTACATGGACGAAGAAGATGTTTCCCGACTCCTCATACTTGAGCTGGCGCATGGCCTCCAGGAAGGGCATGGACTCGATGTCGCCCACTGTGCCCCCCACCTCGACCAGACATATCTCGCAGCCCCCGTCTCGGGAGACCTGACGGATGCGCTTTTTAATCTCCTCGGTGATGTGGGGGATGATCTGCACCGTCTTGCCCAGATACTCTCCTCGCCGTTCCTTCTCAATCACTGTGCTGTAGACCTTACCGGTGGTGATGTTGTGGTCTCGGGTCAGCTCGACATCAAGGAATCGCTCATAGTTCCCCAGGTCCAGGTCCACCTCTCCCCCATCCTTGAGAACATAGACCTCTCCATGCTGAAAGGGGCTCATGAGGCCAGCATCGATATTGATGTAGGGATCGATCTTTATGGCCGTGACTTTATAGCCCCTGTTCATGAGCAGCCTGCCGATGGAAGCCGCGGTTATGCCTTTTCCAAGGCCGCTCATAACCCCGCCTGTGACCACGATATATCTCATTTTTTACGCCTTCAGGAGCGTAGCCGCTCCGTATATGATAAGGGTGACGATCAAAATCGACGACACTAATGCTCCGGGAAACTCGGGAATGCTCTCGGTGATGAAGGTCAGAACCAATGCGCTAACCAGGCCCAAGAAGATGACTGCGGGAATGATCTGCATCGCTCCGATCGCTCGTAAGCCGTCCTCATCCTCAGCTACTTCTCCTGCCTCCTTTTCAGAACGAATCTTATCGGATTCATACTGCTCTGTGGAATTCTCTTCCCTTTCGACCGATCCGAGTGGCTCTCTTACCCCTGGCCTGAAGCGGTTCTCGGGATCCTGTACGGCCTCGTCTCTCTGAAACCGCCGGTCCTCTCGGGGGGTCTTAAAAGGATCAGACTCTCCAAAATAATCATCGGGCTCGGAGGAGTATCCGCTCTCCTTTGCCGGGCCAATCCGCTCTTGACTGTGATTATCGCCGTCCGTCTCCGAGAGATCCTCAACCCTGCGAAAACGGCGGGCAGATCGATACCTCTCCAGATCCTGGTCCTTTGAGAAAGATATGCTCCGGCTATCCTTCTCATCCTCTTCATCGCGTCCATCCCTCGCCGGGATGAATTCAGTATCCTGATCCTCGGAGGACTTGTATGTACTGTGATCCTCATCCTCCCCGCCATCATCCATGCCCTCGGGATCAATTATCTCAGGATCAATCCCCTCTGTGCCGATCTCATCCTCGTCTGGATTCCTTTCCTCTTCCCGGTAATCCTCGGTCTGCGCATCCTCTGCCGGGGCGATGTCGCGGATTCGGGCTCGAGAGGGGACCCTGTCCAACCTATCAGATGGGCCCTGGCGGCCGAGCCTCTCGGACTGGGCGCCGGGGGGCTGATCGGACTTGGAGCCCATGGAATCCCGTAGAATGGCGATGGGCACCCGGCTCTCGCCAATGCTGCTCTTCAGGATGATCTCTCCATCCAGCCGGTCTGTATCGTCGGGCATTCGGGCGAAGATTGGTATGATCTGCTTTCCATCCACATAGTCATCCGATCTTCTGAAGCGAACCGCCTTGAAGACCGGATCGCTGGCCAGGAGAGAGACATCCGAAGGCTCCCCATCGTTGATGATCACTAGGTTGAAAAGGGTCTCCTCGCCAGGAAGAAGATGGAGGACGATGGGTGTCTTGGTATTGCTTCCCTCGTTGATGCGAACAATATGATCCAATCCCAAAACCCCTCACTCGCTATTGTTGCATAATATTGTATAAATATTTCGCCTGTGAATTCCAAGCCCCTTCTCTGCCCCCATACCCCATTCTGGGGCTCTCAGCGCGGATTCGGCCAGGCATCCATCTGGTCAATCTAGAATATGATCATTCTCGAAGCTCTGGAGGCAGCATATTTGGAATCCCGTCCTCGATGGGGTAGATCTCATTGCAGGCCCGGCAGCAGAGCTTGCCGGCTAATATCTCCGACTCATTCTCTTCGAATACCTCCAGGATCAGGTCTCCTTTGCACATAGGGCAAGCCAGAATATCGAGAAGATCGCGTTTCATCGCTGGCAACATCTGTTCTTATAAAGTATAAATCTTTGTCTCACATCCGAAGCATCCGGTCCCGGAGACATGACATGATGGGAATGGGCCTAATTTTACCCGCGGTCACTTCAATAAAAGGGAGGCATTCCTCCAGAGTATGGCCTCTTTCTCTCCCTCTGATAGATCCAGCCCCTGGATTATCTCCACTGCTCTGCCCGGCATCTCCCAGGGATAGTCGCTGCCGAATATCACCCGATTCGCCCCAATATCCTGGATCAGCTCGGCCATCTCCTTCCCATCAAGATAAAAGGAGACATAAGCGGTATCAAAATAGGCATTTCCTCCCGCGGGGAGAAGATGCCTTTTCGCCTCATCCCACATTCGCATCCCACCCAGATGGGCCAGCATGAGCTTGAGATCGGGATAGCACTGCACGACTCTGGCAAAGCGCTCCGGCGTCCCGAAGACCTCCTCCCTCTCCAGAGGATCCCGACCAGTGTGAGTGACTAGCATCATCCCTCTTTTGATCAATGCCTCATAAAGCCTCTCGCAGCCCTGGTCATCGGGATAGAACTCCTGCAGCAGCGGCATTATCTTGACTCCCCGCACGCCGCAGCTGGCCAGCCGGTCCAGCTCCGCCTCCAGGTTCTCCATAAACGGGTGGATCGCTCCAAAGGGGATCAGGCCCTCATCTGATACTGACAGGATCCAGTCGTTGAGGCTGGAGACATCCTCTCTGCCTTTGGCCAGGGGGAGGAGGACCGATCTCGCGATCCCGGAACGGCTCATGTGTCCCTTCAGATCCTGAGGCGCTCCGCTTCCCGGCACCTCTACCTTCAGCTTTCTTCTGGCCGCGGGAAGGATCTTGGCTGCCACTGGCGGAGGATAGATGTGGGCATGAAAGTCGATGATCATTCAGATGATCCCCATCTCCGTCAGCCTATCCGGCAGATAGGTCTTGGTTACAAAGTCCAGCCCCTTTCCGGCAAAAGCCTGCTGCTCGGCCTTCTTCTTGAGGTCTATCTGCAAGTGGATTTGCTTTTCCCAGTAGGGATTGGCAAACCTCGGATCAGAAAGCTCGCTTTTCAGGGCCTGAAGATCCCTGTCCGTAAGCTTGTCCGTGGATAGGTTATAATCCACGATATCGCTGGGCTGCACCCCCAGGAAGCGAGCCTTGGGCGTTACCAGGTGCTCGGAGAGGTGGGCGCTCTTGATCGCTCCATAGGCTATGCTGGCGAAGATGCGATAGGACCAGGGATCGCCATCGGTGAAGACCACCACCGGCAGGTCCAGCTCCGTGTTCAGTCTCTTTATGATCCGCCGGGTGGACCTGGCGGGCTGGCCTTTGATGTGCACCAGAATGGCATTATACTCCTCATCAAAGCCGTTCTCTATCAGCCGGGCGTACATTCCGCCGGTCTCAATAGCCATGACCATCCGGGCATCATGGTTGATGAACTCGATGTTATCCACATTGAAGGGTATCTGATAGCCGGCCTCGCCAACGTCCTCCTGGCAGTGCATCTCCTTCTCCCCCCGGCGAGTCTGCTCTTTCAGGCGCAGCGGCCCGAAGACAGCTGCCCCGTCCTCTTCCGGCCGGACGTGAAAATCCTCCCGGTGCAGATCAGTTACAATCTCCAGATCCTCGATCAGCCGGTCGCTCTCTGCCTGCTCATGGAACTTGGCTATATCCCAGTTCTCGGAGATGTAATAGATCTCTCTTAATGTCGAGCCCCGATTATTCTTGAGATGCTCATCTATCAGCAGCTCTGTCAGGTGGACGGTCTTGAGAAGGGTCTTGGCTCCCCGAACCGTCTTGACGCTGCGCATCGTCTCCTGGTCTCCGTAGATCCAGACATCGTCTTTAGTGGAGAACTCGATATTTCCCTTGGTCCGGGAGGGCAGGGATATATGAGGTACAACTCCCCGCCGAAACTGGCCGTAGAGCGACTCGGCCAGACGGAGAAGGTTCTCTTCTGCCTTTTTTGACCGGGAATCTCTCAACGCTCTCTCCGAGTTTTTCTTGTCTTCTGATCCTGCCATGCCCTCACTCCAATCGCTGGGATCCTGTCATCCATCAGATCTCCCTATCAGATCGCTCTGGCGCCGGTTACGATCTCCGGGTCCAGACCCTCTACCACCGGCTTAGCTGGCCCGCTGCTATTCGCCCCGATCTGGTAGCTGATAATGGCCTTCTGGCCCGGGCCTACGGAGAGCTTCCAGTGGTGGTCGTATCCATCCCCCAGAGAAATTACCTTGGCAGGGGGACTGACCGCCTCCGCCTTCTCCCCCAAAATCTCATGCAGCTTGAAGGATCTTACAAGGTCGCTGTGGTTCTCTACCACCAGTCGGACCGAGATCCGGCCGTCCTGCTGTTCGCTCTCCCTGTAAACCAGAAGGTTGCCCATGATCTTGGCCACCACCGGTCCGATGTCCGGCTCGGGGCGGTCCAGGACATCGGAGAGCTTCTTTGCTATCCGGGGAAGGATCTTTCTGATGATCTCCTCCTTCTCCCGTCTCTCGGATAGCAGGCTTTGCCGGCTCAGGTAGCGGCGCAGCTTTCGAGCCACCTCCTTGAGCCCCAGGTCGATCTCAACGAGAATCTCCGGCATATCGGCCACCGCATCCTTGCTCTCCGAGGTGAAGGGGATATTGGTGGAGGCGATGTGCACCAGCAGCACTGCCGGACCGACGGGAATACCGCTTCCTGCGGACTGGCTCAGAGAATAGTTCTTCCAGGAGACCGACTCCACAGCATGAGTTATGGCGCAGGCCCCCTGCTGGTAGACCAGGGGGACGCGATTGGCGAATCGGAGTATCTCTATGCGGCCTTCTCGGGCCAGCTCACCGCCATAGCCCAGTCCCACCTCAACCAGGAAGGGATTGCCTGAATAGACGGATACCGGCCTGGTGGTGGTGGCGATGAAGTCCAGCCGGAACTCCTTCTCCAGCCCCGCCCGGATCAGCTCCTCACCGATGGGTGATAAGCAGTCCACCGGAGGCGACTTAACCCGGATCTGTTTGAAGGCTAAAAGCAAGCGCACCGCCTCATCGTGGTCCAGGCTTGCGGGAGGAGCTTCAGGGTCCAGATCCGCTTTTTTGCACAGCTCCTGGGCGGAGATCGTTCCGATGGAGGAGAAGGTCTCCTTAAGAAATACCCGGAGCTTCTTCTTGTCGGTATAGCGCAAGAGCTTGATCAGCTCCCCAAGCTCTATTCCCTCTGGATGGGGCTGGATGGCGTAGGCCTTCTTGGGAAGGCTCTCCGTCGCCCGCTCGAA
>DAIO01000216.1:8682-9353 GCA_002498745.1 Methanosaeta sp. UBA533
ATAACTCGCGTCGGCCTGCCGCTGGTGAGCTGGGAGTAGAGCACCCCGGCGGAGATTCCTATGCCCTGCTGGCCTCTGCTCTGGCGCAGAGTATGAAATCGAGAACCATAGAGCAGTTTGGCAAAGACGCGCGGGATCTCCTCCGGCACAATCCCCGGGCCGTTGTCCTCCACTATGACCTGAAAGTATTCGCCGCTCTTCTTTATCTGCACGAATATGTCCGGCAGAATGCCCGCATCCTCGCAGGCGTCCAAAGAGTTGTCCACCGCCTCTTTCACACAGGTGATTAAGGCGCGAGGCGCGGAGTCGAATCCAAGGATCTGACGGTTCTTCTCAAAAAATTCAGCTACGGAGATGGCCTTCTGCTGTTTAGCCAGCTCCTCAGCGATCTCCATAAGAGGGGGATGACGGGGCTTAAAGCTCGGCCCCGACCACCGTCTGGGTGGCATTGACGTTATCAATCTCTCTGATCACATCGACCAGCTTGTTGAGCATGCTCAGGCCCTCGACCTCAATGATCACCACGAAATCGAATTCGCCAAAGACATGATATACATCCTTGATGCCGTCGATCTCCTGCAGAGCATTGTAGACAGTCTTCTCCTGTCCTGGCACCACCTTGACCATCGTTACACCAATTACCATATTGACTCACCTCTGCTCTATGAGCT
>DAIO01000055.1:0-5265 GCA_002498745.1 Methanosaeta sp. UBA533
GACAGCTCCAGCTCCCCATAATGGGCCAGGGCAAAGCACAGGGCATCCTTCTCCGATGCCAGATCCGGGTTTGAATCGCAGTCCTTCCACACGCACCACTGCTCTACAAAATCGTTTATCTCACTGATGTTATCTGTCCCCAGCACCTCGACCAGGGGACTGCAGGTCTTCATGAACTGGTTGAGCTGGCGCCTGATGGTCGAGTATCCCTTTCCAGGCAGCTCGGCCAGATCATTCGCCAGATAGACATAATCGAAGTACATCCTCTCGGGCTGAAACTGCAGCTCCGGATAGATACCGCTTATCCATTCCAGCGTCTCCTGGTCCAGCACCACAAAGGGCCTCGTCTCATCGCTCTTCAGGG
The DNA here is from genome assembly GCA_002498745.1 of Methanosaeta sp. UBA533. Taxonomy (GTDB): domain Archaea; phylum Halobacteriota; class Methanosarcinia; order Methanotrichales; family Methanotrichaceae; genus Methanothrix. The sequence continues at coordinate 365 of DAIO01000055.1, forward strand.
CGAGGGCCAGGACCTCATGGAGAAGGTCAGAATTTTTCGGTCCGATGGGGAGACGGTAGCGCGTCTTGCCGGCGATGGTGCTGGAGAGAATCACGCAGTCCTGGACATAAGCATACCGGTAGTTGGCATAATAGTTCCAGCAGACCATGTTGGTGAAGGTGTTGTCGCTGTGCCTCTGAGGGAACCGGCGGTAGTGCTGGACGAAGAAGTCCCTGTCCTGGAGCGTCACCGGCTTGAAGTCGTTAGAACTCAACATCCTCGGGCCTCCCAATCCAGGAGCATGGGCACATGCCCAGGCATTCTGCGAAATCCAATTGAATCATAAAAGTCCTCTTTTCCCGGCTCGGCGATCAGGCCCACCCAGGCGATTTTCCTGGCTCTGCACTCCTCTATAAGCTTCTCTATGATCATCTTGCCTACTCCCATCTTCTGCCAGTCGGCTAAAACCACCAGATCCTGAATGTACCCATCCGAGACCCCATCGGAGATCACCCGGCCCATACCCACTGCCCTGCCACTCCTTCCGTCAACTGCCACTGCGAAGAGAAAGCTTCCCTGAATCAAGTCATTGATATGAGATGGGTCCATGTAGTCCCTCCACCAGCCGCCTGCCCGGTACAGCTCCATTATGTCCTCTTCTTTCCAGCAGTTGACGAATTCGACGGCAACACAATTGTTATCGTCTAAAAGGTTTTTGTCCGGCAATGAGTCTACCCCTAATATTAAAGGAAAATTGATGAAGCTGAGGAAAGATGGGTGATCGAATCGAGTTTGTTATCCAATCCCCGCTTTCTCAACTGCAATTCAACTTTAGGAAGTTCTCGACGCTCCGGTTTTTGTTCAAGCGTATATATCAGCTCTCTCTACCTCTCTGGAGGCCTTCTTGCGCAGTTCCCTGGCCATTGATGAATAGTATTTCATCGTATCCGCAGTCACCGAGGGCCCAATCTCCTCTAAGGCGGCAAGGAAATGCTTCTGGCAGATCTTGGTGGCTGCCATATCCTCCCTGAGGGCCAGGCGACCGGCCTTTCTGACCAGAGAAGCGATGTCTGCGCCCGTATACTGATCAGTCTGCTCGAGCAGCTCCTCGATGTCGATATCCTCTGCCAGGGGCGACTTTTTCAGATGGACCTGGAAGATCTTGCGCCGGGACTCGCGGTCCGGCACGGGCACCAGTATCAGCTCATCGAATCTTCCCGGCCTGAGAAGAGCAGGATCGATGATATCCGGCCGGTTGGTTGCTCCGATCACCACCACTCCGTGCAGCTCCTCCAGGCCGTCCATCTCGCTTAGAAGCTGGTTGACTATCCTCTCGGTGACATGGGGCTCGCCCATCGCTCCCCCTCTGACGGGGACCAAGGCATCCAGCTCGTCTAAGAATATGATGGAAGGAGCAACCTGCCTCGCCTTCCTGAATATCTCTTCTACTCTCTTCTCGCTCTCTCCGTACCACTTGGAGAGTAGTGCGCTCCCTTTGACGGTTATGAAGTTCGCCTCGCTCTCATTGGCCACCGCTTTGGCCAGCATGGTCTTTCCCGTGCCCGGCGGGCCGTAGAGCAGGATGCCCTTGGGGGCATCGATTCCCAGGCGCTGGAAGCTTTCCGCATTGCGCAGCGGCCATTCAACTGCTTCCACCATCAGATCCTTGACGCTCTCCAGGCCACCTATGTCCTCCCAGCTCACATTGGGAACCTCCACCAGGATCTCTCTCATGGCCGAGGGCTGAACCTCCCGCAGGGCGGCCTCGAAGTCGCTCTTCTGCACTATGAGCCGGTCCAAGATCTCCTTGGGAATGGTGGGCTCGTCCAGATCGATCTGTGGCAGGATGCGTCGCAGGGCGTTCATCGCCGCCTCACGGCTGACCGCAGCGATGTCAGCTCCCACGAAGCCGTAGGTCTCTATTGCATAGTCCTCCAGGACCACGTCCTCGTGCAGGGGCATGCCCCGGGTATGGATCTGGAAGATCTCCAGCCTTCCTTCCATATCCGGAACGCCCAGCTCGATCTCCCTGTCGAACCTTCCCGGCCGACGCAGTGCCATGTCCAGGGCCTCGGGACGGTTGGTTGAGCCGATGACTATGACGTTCTTCCTCTCCTTCAGCCCGTCCATGAGAGATAAGAGCTGAGCTACCACCCTCCGTTCCACCTCTCCGGTGACATCTCCTCTCTTGGGGGCGATGGAGTCCAGCTCGTCTAAGAAGATGATGGCAGGAGTGTTCTTCTCCGCCTCCTCGAACAGGTCTCTGAGGGCTTTCTCGCTCTCCCCATAGTACTTGGACATGATCTCCGGGCCGTTAATGCTTATGAAGTAGGCGTCGCTCTCATTGGCCACCGCCTTGGCCAGCATGGTCTTTCCCGTGCCGGGCGGACCGTGCAGCAGCACTCCTTTGGGCGGATCGATGCCCAGGCGGTCGAAGAGCTCTGGATGCTTCAGCGGAAGCTCAATCATCTCCCGGACCTTGGTTATCACCGGCTTCAAGCCGCCGACGTCCTCGTAGACCACTGAGGGCACAGAGCGTTCAGGCGTCTCCACCGCCTGGGGCAGGAGCTCTATGTCCGTCCCCTCGGTGATCTTGACGATTCCGCCCGGGCTGGTGGAGACCACCCGGAGCTTGATCTCCCCCAGGCCAAAGGCCTGAGCACCAAGAAAGCCCCGGAAGATCTCCTCGAACATGGTCTCCCTGCCCATGGAATCGGTGGGGGGCTTTCTCACGCTGGTGGTGGAGATGACATCGCCTCTTAATAGCGGTCGGCCGTTGAAGACCTTGGTGAGGACATCGCCCGGAGCGAAGATCTGCATGCCCTGGGTGACGGGAGCCAGCGTTACATGCTTGGCCTCTTCCCAGGTCGCCTGCTTGACCTCCACATACTGACCGATGCTTGTGCCGGCATTGGATCGAATCAGACCGTCCATTCTGATCATGTCGATGCCCTGGTCCTGGGTGTAGGCGCTCACGGCCAGAGCAGCGGTGGGCCGCGATCCGATTATCTCCACTACATCCAGGGGGCGGATGCCGATCCGTTCCATGAACTCGTCGCCCATCCTGACAATGCCCTTTCCTACATCGCCCTGATTGGCCTCAGATGCCTTCAGCCTAACGGTTTCTCCTTCGGTCATGTCTCTTATGCACCTGCTTATCTGATAAGTATTGGCGTTTCTATTTTTTAAGTAGTTTGCTATCTTGAGTTAGAGTCCATATTGGCTCTGCGATATTTTAATGTTTATGGGCCGAGGCAGGATCCGGCTTCAGAGAATTCGGCTGTTGATACCCATTTTCATCTTCGTGGGACTTGGGAAGACAGAGAAAAGAAGCATAAAAAGGCATAAATCCGGCAGGAATATCTCAAAGAATGTTCCTGATGCAGGAGATCGAATTAGATGCAGGTATCTTAATTCAAATCAGGACATGCCCAGACGTTCTTTTATCGCCCGGATATCGGCCTGCACCAGCCTGAATTGCGCTGCGTATCCCGGCTGGATATCCTCTCTCATGCCTTTGATTTCTTCATGAATCAGAGGTATTATGTCGGTGTTCTTCCTCACAGCTTTCATATCGCCCTTCATCTCTTTCATATCGCCTTTCATCTCTTTCATATCGCCTTTCATCTCTTTCAGATCATTCCTCATATCCAATAGCAGCGGTATAGCCTTGTTTAGCTGGACAGCGGTGCAAATCTGGGCATATTCTCCTGTCTTCATGACATCGCTATTGGTATCCTCAAATACGATGCTTGATACCAGGGATTGCTCCGGCCTTTGGCTCTCTGCTAGCTTTTTGAAGTCTGCAATTGCTTCTTCATTGCCCTCTATCAGGGCCACTACCTGCTGTTCATTTCCCTTCATAGTATTGCGGGCGTTGAAACCATCCAGACCCCGGCCTATGGCACTGGTCATGAGAAAATATCTGTAGCCCACGTTGTGCACGTTCTCGCCGGTGATTGTGACTTTTAGCTTCATGCTATCCATAAACATATTCCGTGAACTATTTGGCAGTTTCGCTGATCTTCATCCAATGCAACTGCAGGCAGAGCAGCCTTCGCACTCGCCATAGAGCAGTTGATCTTTCAGTGAGGCATATTCTGAATTGGTTATCGATCCGGAATTGAGCAAATATCTATAATGCTGCAGCTTTTGGACCTTTTCGTTAATCTCCTTCAAATACTCCGGGTTATCCAAATCGCCCAGCTTTCTGGGAAGCAAAAAGCGCCTATTGCTTGAACTCCATAGCTCTGGTTCGATGATTCTGATAGTTCTCAGAAGGGTAGCAAGATCAGCACCTAAGTTATCTGCAATTATTCTCATGATTTTTCTGCCCCCAATTTTCAGGTAAGTATCGTTGATCCTAATTAAAAAACCTTTCCCTGTCTGGGTGATTGATCCAAGGCAAGATAGCTGCAAGAAAATGGTGATTAGTAGATTAATTTTTTCCAAAAACTCGAAAAATAAATAAAGATATGACTATAAGAAAATATCATACTTGTCCATAGCTATGCCTTCGTGGTCGGATGAGAAATTATATTTTATTTTCTCTTTTATAATGCGAAAAGGTCTTGGTTAGTTTGCAGCCGGCACTGTGCACTGCAACCATGAAACCACAGAGACGCAGAGTACCAAAAAAAAAATTGAACCACAAAAGCACAAAGATCACAAAGGACACTCAATGGGCCCGGCGATATAGCTAAATATAAACCTGACAATAAGAGCATAGAGGACGATTCAACAATGATCCGGCTGACGGCTTATGTATCGGGCAGAGTGCAGAGGGTCGGATACAGGGCAAAACTAGTCTCTCTGGTTCGCCTCAGCAATTGCAGTCAAGAACGCACTCATCCATGCGGATGATGTCGATGCCCAATACTCTCAGGGATCTGGACAATACTCAGCTTTTCGGAATATAGCTT